>JANXUJ010000221.1 GCA_025356295.1 Cyanobacteriota bacterium | reverse complement strand
CTTTGCGATCTGCCTACTTTTTGGGTTTAGATTGCTATAATTAGTGCAAGCTCCTCTGTGGCGTGCGTGACTACCGATAATGTGTCTTGATCGATAATTGTTTTCTCGGAGTCTTTGGCAGTCTTCGCCGCAGTAAACCAGACCAGTATCTGGGAACTTAAGTTAGGCGTTACGCCGAGGCTCCACCTGGTTTTACCGGGTCAAACAACTGAGGTAAGACGGCGTTGCGGAGGGGTGAAATCCAAAAGTTTTTAAAAAACTTTTGGAAAAAGCTTGCAATTAAACAAAATCATGTTATATTAATTAAGCGAAACAACGCGGGGTAGAGCAGCCTGGTAGCTCGTCGGGCTCATAACCCGAAGGTCGATGGTTCAAATCCGTCCTCCGCCATTCATCCAAAGAGAGGAGCTTTAGTTAACTAAAGCTCCTCTCTTGCGCTTAGGCATTTGTGATACTTCTAAACATATATCCGACCACTATACCAATTATAAGCGCCCAAATCTTACCAGATTTCACAAAATCATCCCAGCCTCTAGCAAAGTCTCCCGTAACATCTTGTTTAAACTGCTGAGCAAGTAAATCCATATCTATGTGTGTATGGACATCAACAAGATTGAAATGAAAAATACTAGCAAAGTTGATCGCTGAAGTGTGAAGCACCGATAGATCAGCGTTAATTAAGAAGTGTTGGGCAAGGTCAATCATAATATCTCAGGATTTGATTTTTTTAATTTCTAGAATTTAGATTAATCTACTAGAGCTTTGTATCAGATTTTTGTCCTCTATGCTCAAAACTACTAAAGTCATATCATCAGTATGAGTATGCCCTTCTCCAATGAAGTTTTGTACTTCTTGGAAAATATAGTCAAGAATCATCTGGGGGCGGGTCACATCATCGGAAAGTGGGAAACAATTTTGACAAGCCCAGTCTAGAGCCTTACGGAGATTTTCTTCGTCAAAGCGATCGCCCTCTGGACTCGCTGCTTCAGTAAAGCCGTCAGTGTAATAAATCACGACATCACCCGAATTTAAATGCGTACTATCCTCTTCATATTTTGAGCCAGCTTCCAAGCCAATCAATGCACCCATAGTATCAAGGGCATGGATGCTACGAGTTTTGGTGCGCCAATGCAGCGCGGGGGTATGTGCGGCATTACTAAAAGAGAGAATCTGTGTTTCGGGATCATATTCGGAATAAAACATGGTCACGAAGCGATGAGATTTTTCGAGGTCTTCATACATCACTTCATTGAGATGTTCTAGAATTTTGCTAGGAGAGTGATTGTTTAACACTTCAGCTCGTAACATGCCGCGTGTCATAGTCATGATCAGACCAGCGGGGACACCTTTGCCCATCACATCGCCGACCACAAAACTCCAGCGATCGCCCTTTTGCATGGGGATAAAGTCATAATAGTCACCACCGACTCGGCTAGCAGTGCAGCATTTAGCCGCGATTTCGATACCTTGTATTTTGGGACAGTTGCGGGGTAAAAGTTGACGCTGTATCTCTGCACCGATCTCCATCTCGCGATCTTGACGCTCTTTTTTGATTAGTTCGGTCGTGAGTTCATGATTGTCTAACCCGACCGAAGTTTGATCGGCAACTAAACGCATCAAATTACGTTTGTTATTTGTCCATTCATAATCAGGTTTACGACTGAAGATATATAGGCGACCACGCACCGAATTTTTGACTAAAACCGATGTGCCGTATAAATGCACATCTGCGCCCAAATAGCGACTGACCATTTCATCGAGGGCATTTGGGCTACCTGTCAAAACCTGTTGAATCGCTCGTTCGATCGCCGTTCTTACTTGTTGCGGTTTCAGCCCGCCTTGATTAGGTTCAGGGCAATGCAAAGACTCTAGGCGCATCTGTCCACTAGCTTTAAATAAAATTAGTGCGCCACCATCGGAGTCAGTAACGCGACTAGCGATGAGGGGAATTAATTCTAAAAATTGATTGAGATTACTAAAGCTGCGGAGAGCGTAACCCAAAAAGCTAAGCAGCTCATGGATTTTATTTTGATCTTGGCTCATGCGCCTGAGCAGATCTTTGAGATCTTTCATCACCATTACAGAGGCTTGGTCTGTATCTGGTGCGATCAATCTGTTTCTAGGTGGCAATGATAAAGTCATACCAATGCGACAACGCTAGGTGTTTAAAAGCTAATTTAGTCAAATAGTGTAGCCTTAGTTGGACAAAAAGTACGAGTAATTTTTTAATGAATTGTTCCGCTAATTTCTACGCAACCTATATAAGTGCGATCGCTAACTAAATTTTTGATGAATCAGCTCAATTACTTGTGCTGATTCAGGGGTCGTAATACCGTCAAGCATGGCAAATTTTTTTTCTATGTGGGCATGATTCACATTTTTCTCAAATGCCTCGCTTAACTGCTCAAACACTTAGAGCGTGTTTGAACACGATCTTGCAGGTTTTTACACATATTCTGTAGCTATCCCTATTCTGAATGAAGAGCAGTGTGTTGCGATAATCATCTTTCCTCCAAATCTTGATACCCTTGTGCTGCTAGTCTTAAAGAGTATATTGCTGTTTTTCTACGAGTAGTTAGCGAGAATAGGAATTTTAAACATGGCTTTTGAGCAAATCGAAGCATTTTTAAAGAAAATGCAGTCTGAACCTGAACTTAAAAACGAGGTGATCGCAGCATCAACCGCAGATGATGTTGCGCGAATAGCACTAAAGCTTGGTTTTGAATTTTCAGGTGATGAATTATTGAGAATGTCAGGTAAGAAAGTTGGCAAGATTACTGTTAGAAAAACTGATATTCCTGGAGAGTACAACTAAATGCTTTTTGAACAAATCCCGTGACGCATTCCCCGTCCTCGCGAAGCAGGGCGGGGTTAGGAAGGGTCATCGCTTAGTGATGTTTTTTTGGCAATTGTTTGAGTCATTAGGGTTGCTCCTGCGATCGCTTATATCAGTTTGTTCTAGTTACTCAATAATGCTTCGACAAATTCGTAACTGGAGAACGGGCGCAAGTCTTCGATACCTTCACCTGCACCGATAAATCTGATTGGTAAACCAAGTTGTTGGACAACGGCGATCGCTACTCCACCTTTGGCAGTGCCATCAAGTTTCGTGAGAATGATGCCGCTAATTCCTGCGGACTGGGCAAAGACTTCGGCTTGTTTGAGTCCATTTTGTCCGAGGGTCGAGTCTAAAACTAGCAGAGATTCGATTTTTGCCTCACTAGATTTTTTGTCAATAATGCGGCGAATTTTGCTTAGCTCTTCCATCAAGTTTTTTTTGTTTTGCAAGCGACCTGCGGTATCGACTAGCAATAGCTCTGTGCCTCTAGCTTGAGCAGCGGAAATAGCATCAAATACGACTGCGGCTGGATCGGCATTCTGAGCAGGATTAGAAATCACGTCAACATTGGAACGTTGTCCCCAGCTTTTGACTTGCTCAACAGCGGCGGCACGAAAAGTATCGGCGGCGGCGATTAAAGTTTTGTAGCCAGATTTGACACTGAGATGTGAGAGTTTGCCGATGGTGGTGGTTTTACCTGCGCCATTTATGCCTGTGATTAGCCAAATATTCAGTTGGTTTTTCTCTGGGATCAACATGGGGATCGGTTTGCCATTCTTCTCGGTTGAGACATCGAGCATCTCGCGCAAGATTTGTTTGAGATAGGCGATCGCTTCTTCGGGTGGCAAAACTTCTTTGCGGAGCTTGTTTTGTAGCTTGGCGATGATCTGATCAGTTGCTTTTACACCGACATCGGCTTGCAATAGCAACGCCTCAATATCATCAACAGAGTCGGCGCTGAGAGGACCTTGCCCAACGATCGCTTTTAGCTGATTGACCAGGGACAAACGAGTTTTGTCTAAGCCCTGACGCAAGCGATTTAGCCATGTGATTTCTTCGACCGAGATTTGATCGGGGCGGCGACCTTGGGCGGCGAGGACTTCAGCTGACCAGATGAAATCATCATCAAACGCCATTGTTGCTTTGCGTCTAGATGTGGGTTTGACTTCTGGCTCTGGTTCAATAATTGCTGTGGCTTCGAGCTTAGCGATGCGCGCCATGCGATCGCTTTCTGACTGCATCCAGAAAGGCACAGATACGGGTGCTTCTGAAGCAATTACTTCGGGAGTAATTTCGGGAATAATTTCTTGAGCGATCGCGCTTTCGGCTAATACAGGTGCTTCAGTCTCTAGTGTTAACGCAGTGGCGATCGGCGGCTCGACAGGTTCAGCAATTTCTGGCTCAGCAATTTCTGGCTCAACAACCTTAGATTCAGAAACTTCTGACTGTTGCTGCACATTAGCGTAGGCAGCCTTTGCCCAATTTAGTAAATCTTGAGATGCAGGGGGTGCAGTCGCGTCTAGTATGGGGTTTTCTGTGGATTCTTCAGTTTTGAGTGGCTCTACAGGTTGATTTGTGCCATCTTTGTCATCGTCAAACTTTCGCCGAAACCAGTTGAAAACCATACTAATACCTTCGCGCAATGCCTTATCTATACTATAGCGATCAGCGGCGCTAAGCACCCTCTATCCTTCTTTTGGTAGATTTCGGTGGATTTCGGTAGCGATCGCTGTAAATCTCCAAATCTCGCAGGAACATTTGGTTTAGATAGCCAGTCATTTTATGAAATATACATGAATGTATATCAGGAGAAAAACTCAAATGACAAATCAAACTAAACTCTCTAGCGCGGCTCTACTTGTGGCCGTTAGCTTTATCGGTAGCTCGGCGATTCCCTTTATCAGCATAGCTTCTGTATCGGCTCAGACTACGTTTAATGATGTGCCAACAAACTATTGGGCGCAAACTTTTATCCAAGAGTTAGCGGCAAGAGACATTATCAAAGGATTTCCAGGAGGGGAGTTTCGTCCAAATGATCCTGTAACTAGAGCGCAATTTGCGGCAATGCTTAGCAAGGCGATGAATAAGCCCGCAACTCGTGGTAGCGTCACTTTTGTCGATGTTGATTCTAACTATTGGGCGGCGAGTGCGATTCAGAAGTCATACACAACAGGTTTTATGTCTGGCTATCCAGGCAATGTTTTTTCGCCCACCCAAAATATTCCGCGGGTGCAGATTTTAGTTTCTCTTGCTAATGGACTAAATTATGCTCCTAGTCAAGCACCTGAGACGATCTTGCAGACTTATTCTGATGCGTCAAGCATTCCTAACTACGCCCGAAATAGTGTGGCGGCGGCGACTGAAAACCGCATGGTCGTTAATTATCCTAATGTGCAGTTTTTAAATCCTAACCAAACTGCAACTAGAGCGGAAGTGGCGGCGTTTATCTATCAAGCATTAGTGCGATCGGGTCAGGCTAATGCGATTTCTTCGGCTTACATTGTCGGACAAACTACGCCACCAGTTTCAAATCAAGTCAGGATTCCTGCGGGCAATACGATCGCTGTTCAGTATGCCAAAGATAAGATTTTGTTGGGACCAGATGAAAAACCAGTGCCTTTGAGTTTGACTGTTTCGCAAAACATTGCTAATTCACAAGGGGTAATTTTGATTCCTTCTGGAACTCAAGTAGTTGGCGAGTTGAGAACTGTATCAGGCGGCGCTCAGTTCTTTGCGAGTGAACTTGTATTTGCCAATGGTCAGAGAATAGCAATCAATGCCACTTCTAAAGTTGTCACCAAAACTGAAAAAGTTGAAAAAGGGCTTAGTGTGGGCAAGATTGTTCAGAATGCCGCTCTTGGTGCTGCGGCCGCAGCTGCAATTTCAGCCGTAACTGGCGATCGCGCGATCGCTACTGAAGAGATACTTGGTGGTGTTGGTATCGGCACGTTGTTGGGTCTATTTATCGGACGTGATAGCGTCACGCTTGCTTCTGTTAATCCAAATACGGATTTAGCTGTGACTTTAAATTCTGATTTACTATTGACTCCTAGATTCTAAATGCTATAAGTTAGCATCCAGAAAGGAGCGATGTCTCGACTAGGGATATCGCTCCTTTTTTATTTAATTTTTTTTATTTAATTTTATAATTTAGTTAAAATTATGAGCGATCGCACCGAAATATTACGTCAACTAATGAAACTGGTGGGTATATCTAGTTTTCAAATACTAAGCGATCGCGCAGGTATCTCACGGCGATCTATTGACAGGCTTCGCAAAGGTAATGCTGAAGCTTTGCGATATGTTGATTTAGCTAAGTTAGCCAAAGTATTGCAAATCGAGCTAGATGAGTTAGTCGCTAAATTTGTTGATAGTAAGTTTGTTGATAGTAATATTAGCGAATCTGCAAGTTCTGCGATTGCTAATTTACGCGAAGAATATCAACATCTACAGCAAAAATTAGAGAAGCAAAAACAAGAACTGCGATCGCAATTTGAACGAGAAACTATTCAGAAATTAGAGTCTCTACTTTTGCAATTACCATCGGCAGCTCATGCGGCTCAAACAAATCCGCATATGCTAGCCAAAAATATTTTGCCTCTGTTACGACCCATAGATGCACTTTTACAAACATGGAGAATTAGTGCGATCGGTACTGTCGGAATGGAAGTCGCTTATGATCCACAAAAGCATCAGTTGATGGAAAGTAGTGATCAGATAGAAGATGGCGCGATCGCGATCGTGCGATATGTCGGTTATATGCAAGGTGAAAAGTTATTGTATCGAGCTAGAGTTGGGAAAAAATAAAAAACAGAATCGCGAATTAAGAATTGTTTTAACGCTCAAAGTTTGCGCATATTTGCTTTAGCAACAAATCGTTCAAGCGTCACAATCTCTACGCGATCGCCATAGGGTATATATTGCTGTAAGTCTCCTGAAATATAGAACTCACGCAAAGTCCAACCTTCACCACCAAGGACTAAATAAGCTTTTTGATAGTTGGGATTTTGCTCCATTGCATCCATTAAACAAATTACTTCAAAGGGAACTTTCTGTTCCGCAGTTCCGCCCACTTGTTGCCATTTTAAGGAAATTAAAACATTGCGATCGCCCCGATTGGCGACTACATCGATTTTATGTTTACCACCGCCTGGGCGACTACCAATATATAACTGGGACTGATAAAGATAACCGCCATAGATTAAAGAATGCAATACCATCTGCTCTAAAACTGCGCCTGTTTCGGTATTACGCAAACTCATGATAGGTCTAATCCTTTGTAAGCTAGCATTTCTCTGGCAGGGACGCGATCGCCGTTGCAGCTGATACGGCGTGGCGCATAGAGGATTTTAATATTAAAGCCTAAATCTTGATAGAGAGAGAGAATGCGATCAGTTGCTTGATTAGATGCGATCGCAGGACAGTTTTGGTGAGCTAACCACTTGGCTAAACGCTCTTGATCTGACCATTCAAAGCCATTTTTAGCATATTGCCGAAACTCGACATCGTAAGGCGGATCGGCATAAATTAGATCATTTGCAGTGATTTTAATCTTATCAAAATCGACATTTGTAAACTTCCATCGTGAAAGTGTAGGTTGATATGTTGAAAAATCTGAAACATAATTAATCTGTTTATGCTGCCCAAATGGAACATTAAAACCACCTTTACGATTGAACCGACAAAGCCCGTTGTAGCCAGTGCGATTGAGATAATAAAAGAGTTGCGCGGCTTGAAAACCTTTTGATTTGCCAGTTTCAATTAAGCGATTAAATTCTAATCTCTGCGCGTCATAAAATTGGCGATCATTCTTGAAGTCAGTCTCGAATTTCAATCCTTTTTGTAAACACTCATAAAAGTTAATAACATGAGAATTAATATCGTTGAGTAGGGCTTTTTGAGGTTGTAAACCCAAAGCGATCGCTAGACCACCACAAAACGGCTCGACTAGGCGTAAATTATGGTGAGATTGCCAAATACTTTGTAAATGTGGCACAAGCCAACGTTTCCCGCCTGCCCATTTTAGTGGAGGAGTAAGGCGTTCTGATTTTGTGGCGATGATATTTGTCACTTGTTTTGTCGAAGGAGTTATGAGCAGAGATGAGCGTGGCGACAATGGCATAGTGACAAGGGCATAGTGACGAAATTGAGTTTGATGCTTATCTAATCTAGTACCTATAGGCAACAACTAGCAAGCTTAGATTGCTAGTTAGCAAGTAGTAAAATATTATTGTTGTCTTAAATAATTCGGGTACAACATCATGATTGCCACCACTGCGCACCGCTACAGTCTCGATGAATATCGCGCGATCGCCGAAACATCTGAGGAAAAATCTGAATACTATGATGGAGAAATTATTACTATGACTGGAGGAACCGCCACACATAGCCGCATTGGGCGAAATATCGTCAACCTTTTGGACAACAACCTTCAAGACACTAATTTTGAAGCAATAAATAATGATCTGCGAATATGGATTCCTAAATATCGCTGTGGAGTTTATCCTGATGCGATGGTAATTCAGGGACAGATGCAGTTCCATAATGGGCGCAAGGATGAAATTTTAAATCCCTTACTGATTGTTGAAGTTCTATCCCCATCAACGCGAAAATATGATCGCACTGATAAATTTGAGATGTATCGCTCTATTCCTAGCCTCTGCGAATATCTTTTGATTAGACAGGATAGAGCATTTGTTGAGCGATATAGTAAACAATTAGATGGATGGTTATTTAGTGACTTTGACAGCTTAGAAAATTCTATCTTGCTGGAGTCGATCAATGTCGAATTAGCAATGACCAAGATTTATCGCGGCGTTATATTTTAATCAGATTTCTAGTAAGATTTTCAATCAAATCGCTGGTTGCTAATCGATCGCAGTACCAAGCAATTAAGACTTATGTAGAGAGAGCAGTTATGGATTTTAGTGCTGCATTACCGATTTTTGCGATTACTTTACGAGAGGGAGTAGAAGCTGCCCTAGTGGTGGGAATCGTGATGGCATATCTCAAAAAAGCCGATCGCAGTTCACTCTATCCTTGGGTGTTTGGTGGCATTGGGATAGGTGTATTGGCGAGCTTTGTGGTAGGGATATTGCTGAATTGGTTTTTAAAAATAGTTGAAAGCACTGACCCAGATCAAGCTGCTTTTTATGGACAATTATGGCAAGGACTTTTGGGTGTCACCGCGATCGCGATGTTGAGTTGGATGTTGGTATGGATGACGGAAAATGCCAAAGCCCTCAAAGGCGAAATCGAGGGAAAAATTGGCAAAGCGATCGCTAATAAACAGAATGCAGGCTGGGCAGTTTTTACACTAATTCTCATCGCCGTATTGCGTGAAGGTTTTGAGGTGGTGATTTTTATATCGGCAAAGCTGCAAGGTGGATTTGTACCAATCATGGGCGCGATCGCTGGTTTAGTTAGTGCAGTAGCGATCGGGATTGCGCTTTTTCAATTCGGAATTCGGATCAATCTTAAACTGTTTTTTCAGGCAATGGGAGTCTTCTTATTACTAATCGTCGCAGGTTTGGTCATCAGTGCAAGCGGACATCTTGACAAAGCGATCGCTGCCTTTGCCGAACTCTCGCAAACTTCTATTTGTTTTCCAGACAATACAGAGTTATCTTCTTGTTTGCTGGGAGGGTTAGTCTGGGATGTGCATGATATTTTACCTGACAAGAAATTTCCAGGGATATTACTCAAAGCTCTTTTCGGGTTTCGCGATCGCTTATTTTTGGGACAGGCGATCGCTTACTTCATCTTCCTCGCTACGGCTGGATTCTTTTATTTCCGAAGCCTCACAGGAAAAACTATTGGAAGTAGCGTAAACTAACAAAAAAGAGAGCAGATGCAAAGCATCTGCTCTCTTTTTTTGATTTTAACTATTTCGATTCTGTGAAATCAGCATCAATGACATCATCATCGCCACTAGCAGCGTCCTTAGTTCCATCTTCAGGAGCAGCACCACCAGAAGGCGATTCACTGCCACCTTGCTGATAGACAGAAGAGCTAAGTGCATACAAAGCTTGCTTCAACTCTTCAGTTTGACTAGCGATCGCTTCATGATCATCTTTAGCAATCACTTCACGCAAATCCTTAACAAGTCCTTCGATCTTGGTCTTGTCAGCTTCAGGAACCTTGTCACCGAGGTCTTTGATTTGCTTCTCGGCTTGATAGGCGAGAGAGTCAGCTTGGTTCTTGGCTTCAATGCGATCGCGCTTCTCTTTATCAACAGAAGAGTTACGCTCAGCTTCATTAACCATGCGCTCAACTTCATCCTTAGGCAAGGTCGAAGCCCCAGAGATCGATAGGGTTTGGATTTTGCCAGTTCCCTTATCTTTGGCTGTTACCGACAACAAGCCGTTGGCATCAATATCAAAGACAACTTCGATTTGAGGTACGCCACGAGGAGCAGGAGGGATGCCGTCAAGACGGAAGGTTCCCAAACTCTTATTGTCATTAGACATTTCACGTTCGCCTTGAAGAACATGAATTTCTACGTTGCTTTGTCCATCAACCGCAGTTGAGAAGACTTCCGACTTCTTAGTCGGAACTGTGGTGTTGCGAGGAATGATTTTGGTCATTACGCCACCGAGGGTTTCCACACCGAGCGATAGAGGCGTGACATCGAGCAAGAGGATGTCTTTGACTTCACCCGCCAATACGCCAGCTTGCACGGCCGCGCCGATCGCCACAACTTCGTCAGGGTTGACGCTTTGGTTAGGGTCTTTGCCAAGAATCTTCTTAACAACTTCTTGTACCGCAGGAATACGAGTCGAACCACCAACCAGCACAACTTCATCGATTTTCGACTTGTCGATTTTGGCATCACGGACTGCTTGCTCGACAGGAATACGACAGCGATCAATCAAGTCAGAGCAAAGCTCTTCAAACTTAGCACGGGTCAAAGTTGTATCCAGATGCTTCGGTCCATCCTGAGTTGCGGTGATGAAAGGAAGATTGATTTCAGTTTGAGTAACGCTAGAGAGTTCAATCTTTGCCTTCTCAGCCGCTTCAGTCAAACGTTGCAGAGCTTGTTTGTCTTTGCGAAGGTCGATACCTTCGGCAGATTGGAATTGATTCGCGAGGAAGTCAACGATCTTTTTGTCGAAATCGTCACCGCCGAGGTGGGTGTCGCCACTGGTGGACATTACTTCAAATACGCCATCACCGACTTCGAGAATAGATACGTCAAACGTACCGCCGCCGAGGTCAAATACAAGGATCGTTTCATTGGTCTTGCTGTCTAGACCGTAGGCAAGTGCAGCCGCAGTTGGCTCGTTGATGATCCGTAGAACTTCAACACCTGCAATCTTGCCAGCATCTTTAGTAGCTTGACGTTGCGAGTCATTGAAATAAGCAGGAACGGTGATAACGGCTTGGGTGACGGTTTCACCGAGGTATTTGCTAGCGTCATCAACTAACTTACGCAATACTTGTGCCGAAATTTCTTCAGGGGCAAATTGCTTGCTAACCGCAGGTGCGTCAATTTTAACATTTTCGCCAACTTTCATAACTTTGTAGGCGACTTGCTTAGATTCGCCGCTCACTTCGTCGTATCGTCTGCCGATAAAGCGTTTGACTGAATAAAATGTGTTGTCGGTGTTCATTACCGCTTGACGCTTGGCAATTTGACCAACAAGGCGATCGCCATTTTTGGCATAAGCAACAACAGACGGCGTGGTACGGAAGCCTTCGGCATTGGCAATAACCGTTGGCTTGCCCCCTTCCATGACAGCGACAACTGAGTTTGTCGTACCTAAGTCAATTCCAACTACTTTAGCCATAAGGCTTCCAACTCCTAAAGTTTTTAATAATCTTTAATCTCTTACCAGATTAACTACTTTTCCCATTTAACACATCAGGGGGACTCTACCTAATCGGGTAGGGTTTCCCGTACAAAGCCTAGAAACACCAGTTATTCTATGAAACAAACCAAAACAAACCAAAACAAATAACGCTGAGATGCTAAAGGTGGACAATATCAATATGAAGGCTTTCCAGCAGTTGAGATTGCAGTTGAGATTGCATTTGAGATTAGTGGCGATTTGATTTTAGTCTTCAATTTTTAAGACAGTAAATCGGGACGACGCTGCTTGGTGCGTAGAAGTTGTTGTTCTTTCCGCCATTCGGCTATTAATTTATGATTTCCTGATCGTAATACTTCGGGAACTTCCCAATCTCGAAATATAGCTGGACGCGTATATTGTGGATAGTCGAGTAATCCATCTTCAAAACTCTCAAACTTGAGCGAATCTTCTTTCCCAACTGTGCCAGGGCGCAAGCGTACCACTCCATTAATCAGCGCTAGGGCTGGAATCTCTCCACAAGTCAGCACAAAATCACCGAGAGAGACTTCGCGAGTCACTAAATGATCGCATACACGCTCATCAACTCCTTCATAACTGCCACAAATAAGAACTAGCTGATCGTAAGTAGCAAGTTCTTTAAAAAGTTCTTGTTTCATTGGCTCACCCTGCGGAGTCAAATAGATAATTTCGCGCTTGGGCAAGATCGGCAATGATTCCACCGCCGCAAAAATTGGATCGGGCTTCATCAGCATTCCCACACCGCCGCCGTAGGGTTCATCATCAACGCGATGATGTTTATCAAGGGTGAAATCTCTGGGATTAGTCAGATAGACGCTGGCGATTTGATTGACGATCGCTTTACCGAGCAAACTGGTTTGTAGAGGCGAGGTAAAAAAGTCTGGAAAGAGGGTCACAATATCTATACGCATAAATAAATTCTATAGTAGATAGCAGCAGCTCTCTACTATTAACGTGGCTATGCTCTCTGTCGATGAAGTTGAAAGAATCATTTTAAATTTGGTCAAGCCTTTTGATCCTGTGATCGATCGCGAAATTTTACCGTTAGCCCAAACATTAAATCGAATTCTTGCTGAGGATATCAAGAGTGAACTGGATTTCCCGAATTGGGACAATTCAGCGATGGATGGCTATGCTTTGCGCTATGCAGATTTAGAAGATAGCCAAGATTTAAGATTAGCGGTCGCACCTGATCAAATTCCCGCAGGGATGGCGATCGCGAAACCAATAATTAAAGGACAATGTATACGCATTTTTACAGGGGGCATGTTGCCAGTCGGTGTAGACACCGTAATTATGCAGGAAGATACCGAACGCATCGGTGATTTTTTACAGCTTAAAGTCAAACCTGCTCAAGGTGAATATGTGCGCCGCAAAGGTGAATTTATTACAGCAGGAACAATCCTTGTGAAAGCAGGAACTAAGTTGGGGGTAACTGAAATCGGTGCTTTAGCTTCGGCAAGATGTCAGCAAGTAAAAGTTTATCGTCAGCCAAAAGTAGCGATTATTTCCACAGGAAATGAACTGGTTAGCCTCGATGATTCTCAGCCGCTCCAGTTAGGACAGATTATTGACTCAAATTTATATGCACTCTCAGCGCTAGTCACTCAAGCAGGCGCGATCGCTATCTCATTTGGGGCAGTTAGCGATCGCAAAGATGAACTTGAAGTAGTAATGCAAAAGGCGATCGCCTCAGCCGATATGGTCATTTCTACAGGCGGCGTATCAGTCGGTGATTATGACTATGTTGAGGAATTGCTAGAAAAAATGGGTGCTGATATTTATGTGCGATCAGTCGCAATTAAACCAGGGAAGCCCTTGACGGTAGCAGCTCTTATGCACTCAGATCGAGGATCGGACAGAACTCTCTATTTTGGAGTTCCAGGTAACCCCGTTTCGACAATGATGAGTTTTTGGCGATTTATTCACGGTGCGATCGCAAAATTAGGTGGCGCAGATGAAACTAATTGGTATCCGCAATTTATGAAAGCAATTACTACAGATGACTTACACTCACAGGGGCGGCGCGAAACTTATCTATGGGGACGTTTAATTTATCAAAAAGGAAATCCAATTTTTCAACCTGTCAAAAACTATAGTTCGGGTGACTTGATTGGGGCGATTGGTACAAATGCTCTCGCCGTAATGCGCGTAAATCAAACTTATGTGGCGGCGGGAGATGAAGCGATCGTGATGATCATCTAATCAAAATCTAGAAAACTAGCGGCGGCGCAAAGCCATCTCTAATTTTCTGGGTTTTAATTCAAAATTGTCAGCAATATTTAGTAGTCTTAAACTAAACTAATTAGGGCTACGAGAGAAATAGAGTGATCAGGCTATTTCCAAAATCTGTGTGCAATTGACAATATCGGTATCAAGCACATGACTGTAAGTTTAGCGTCTTGTTTATTGGGTATATATTCTCAATGCAACCAGCGCTGAGGATGTTTGCCATATGCCATTAGATGCAAATAGTTTAACTAATGAAAATATACTGACTCTATTAAGAGCATATCGAGTTTCGCCATCTGACAACTTACAGCAGCAGATTGTCGAAGTTTATATGGGATTAATTCGCGAAACGATCGCGTCTTTGCCGATCGCCTTAATTAATCAAACCAAGATTGGCGATCGCCGAGCTAGTGATCGTAAAGACTTAGTTGAGCGGCGAGTGACAAGTCGTAGGGCTGGGGAACGCCGATCTAGCGATCGCGAATTACTCGAAGCGGGTAAACAGGGGTTAAAGAAAGCTTTAATGCAATTTAATCCTGAGCAAGATTTAAATTTTTCAGAATTTGCGCGATCGCATATCCATCAGCACCTAGAGAATTTTTTGCAAAGACAATATCTGGACAGTCGCAACGAACCACAAGAAGAAGAAGCCGACACCATAACTACTGCCACGCGCAAACAAGAAAGTCTTGAAATTTTGCAAGCCTACCGAGCCAATCCATCCACCAAACTTCGCAATCAACTTGTAAACCTCAACATTGGCTTAGTCCGCCGCGAAGCTTATCATTGGACAAATCAATGTCAAGAAAGTTTTGAAGACCTGATGCAAGTTGGCTCAATTGGATTGATCAATGCGATCGAGCGTTTTGATGTGACCAAGGGCAATGCTTTTAGCTCTTTTGCCGTGCCATATATCAAAGGCGAAATCCAGCATTATCTCCGCGACAAAAGCCCAACGGTAAGGATGCCGCGAGCTTGGTTGACCACCTATAACCAAGGCTGCAAAATCATTCGCAACAAGCGGGCGGAGACTGGACGCGAAGCATCAAGCCAAGAAGTTGCGGATGAGCTAGGGATAACCATCGCGGAGTGGTATGACATCAAACTCGCCTGTCAAAACCGCTCACCAATTAGCCTCGATACGCCCATCGATCAAAGCGAAGATAGCTCGACCTCAATCGGTGATCTTGTGACTGATCAAAAATATCAAAGTTTTCAACTTGCTCAAGAAGATAACATTCGTTTACAGCAAGCTCTCGATCTCTTAGAAGATCGCACGCGTGAAGTGGTCGAGTTTGTATTTCTAAAAGAATTTACGCATCGCGAAGTTGCCGAAACTCTCGGCATTAGTGCCGTCACAGTTTCGCGACAACTCAAAAAAGGCTTAATTGCTCTCAAGAAGATTTTGGCTACACCAATCGAATAAAGACCAATTTACGGTTCAGGACAATCTAAAATGCGGCGTGATTCCATTTTCTATAAACTATTTCAACAATTTCCACCCCTGTTGTTTTAACTTTTGCCATCGCCACCACCAAACGCTGGGTTATATCGCTTTGATTCAGTCGCAGTCAAGGAGCCAAAGTTTGAAATTGACGGTGTATTTTTACCCAGTGAAGTCGATGGCGTTGTCTATTTTTGTGAGGTACAGTTCCAAAAGGATGAGCAGCTTTACGAAAGAGTATTTGCGGAGTCTTTATTATATTTTTATCGTAATCGGCATAGATTTAGTGACTGGCAAACGGTCATCATCTATCCATCGCGATCAACCGAACAAAGCAACATTCATCCATACCGAGCTTTGCTTCGTTCTGAGCAAGTCCATCGCATCTATTTGAGTGAGTTAGGCAATATTCGCCATCTGCCGATCTGGGTAGCGCTAATGGTTTTGACTACGGTTGACGAAAGCCAAGCTCCAGACGAAGCAAGGTATTTATTACAAAGAAATATTTCTGAACAACCATCAAGTTCCGCCATAATAGAAATGGTGACAACGATCATGGTTTACAAGTTTGAAGATTTGAGTCAACAGGAAGTAGAAACTATGCTGGGTATCACATTACAAGAAACAAGAGTCTATCAAGAAATCAAACAACTGGGATTAGATCAAGGGCTTAGGCAAGGGCATGAGCAAGGATTTATACAGGGACGTGAGCAAGAAGCGATTAATCTCGTTGTGCGAATTTTGACTAAGCGGTTTGGTAGTTTGTCTGATGACATTCGGGTTGCGATTTCTGGTTTATCTTTGACTATGCTTGAGGATTTGAGTGAGGCGCTGTTGGATTTTAGTAATTTGGCTGATTTACAGACTTGGTTGACAGCGCGATAATCTAATCAAAAAATTATCTGAAAATCAGATTTTTATGTAGCCTCAATCTATGATTTCAGGTATTCTATTTCTACCTTGTTATCATAAAAAATTCACCTTGATAGGAGGATCGTGAATAACACAAAAATGAGAATCACGGATTAAAGGATTTCACGGATTTTTAATCTGTGATTCTCATTTTTGTATGTGGTATTCATTTCTTGAGTCTACCGTAAAGATTTAATCTGAAAAAATAAAGCGTTGCAAAGCAACGCTTTATTTTTTATTTAAAAGAATCAGTTAGCAATTAAATAGAAGTAGTTGCTTGAACTCTAGCACGAGCTATCCGCAGACTTTGCTCAGCTTGAATTTTGCCTTGTTTATCTTCAGCTTTAATACCAGCCAAAGCTTGTTCAGCTAGTTCCAGCTTTTTACGAGCTTCTTCAGGATTGATCGCACTGCCCAATTCGCCACTACGAACCAACACAGTTACTTCGTTCTCTTCGACTTCAGCAAAACCACCTGTTAAAGCGATCGCTGCCCAAGCTTTATCTTTACGAAACCGCAATACGCCTGTTTCGAGTGCGGAAATCAGAGGAGCGTGATCGGTCAAAATACCCAATTGCCCTGTGGAACTGGGCAAAATCACTTCCTCTGCAACCGTATCCAGAATCGTTTGATCTGGGGCAATTACTTTTACAGTTAGGGTCATGATATTTACTTGCCAGCCTTGAGTGTTTCAGCCTTAGCGATCGCTTCTTCGATGTTGCCAACGAGGTAGAAAGCTTGCTCAGGAAGATCATCAAGCTCACCCTTAAGGATGCGATCAAATCCACTGATGCTTTCTTCGAGGGTCACATACTTCCCTGGCGAACCAGTAAATACTTCGGCAACGAAGAATGGCTGCGACAAAAAGCGCTCAATCCGACGGGCGCGGGCTACAGCCAGTTTATCTTCTTCAGAAAGCTCATCTAGACCCAAAATGGCGATGATATCTTGAAGCTCTTTATAACGCTGAAGAATGGCTTGTACGCCACGAGCAACGCGGTAATGTTCGTCACTGACGACACCAGGTTGCAGCATTGTGGAAGAAGAATCGAGAGGGTCAACCGCAGGATAAATCCCCTTAGAAGCCAAGCCACGAGACAACACGGTGGTTGCATCAAGGTGGGCAAATGTGGTCGCAGGAGCAGGGTCAGTCAAGTCATCGGCAGGTACATATACCGCTTGTACCGAGGTAATCGAACCTTCGGTGGTTGAGGTAATGCGCTCTTGTAAAGCACCCATGTCGGTGGCGAGAGTTGGCTGATAGCCAACAGCTGATGGCATCCGACCAAGTAGTGCCGATACTTCGGAACCAGCTTGAGTGAAGCGGAAAATATTGTCGATGAACAACAATACGTCTTGCTTGGACACATCACGGAAATATTCCGCCATAGTCAAAGCTGTCAAGCCCACACGCATACGCGCACCTGGTGGCTCGTTCATTTGACCGTAAACCAGAGCGAGGTACTGAAGTACGCCCGATTCTTTCATTTCATGGTAAAGGTCATTACCTTCGCGAGTACGTTCACCCACACCGCCAAATACGGATACGCCCGAGTGCTTCTTAGCGATGTTGTTGATCAACTCTTGGATCAATACAGTTTTGCCTACACCAGCACCACCAAATAGTCCAATTTTGCCACCACGACGATAGGGTGCAAGAAGGTCAATTACCTTAATGCCCGTTTCAAATGTGGTTGGTTTGGTTTCTAGCGAGGTAAATGCAGGAGATGGACGGTGAATTGGGAATTTTTCTTCGGTTTCAACGGGTCCTAATTCATCGATAGGTTCGCCCAATACGTTGAAGATGCGACCTAAGGTATTAGGTCCCACAGGAACGGTAATCGGAGCGCCTGTATCGCTTACACTCATACCTCTAACGATGCCGTCAGTGGTACTCATGGCGACCGCGCGAATTTGGTTACCACCGAGCAATTGCTGAACTTCACAGGTGACATTAATGTCTTGTCCTGCGGAGTTACGACCAGTTACGATCACGGCGTTATAAATTTCGGGGACTTTGCCACTTGGGAATTCGGCATCAACAACAGGACCAATGACCTTAGTGATGCGCCCTACTGATACTTTCTCTGCGGTTGTTACCATGCTTGCAGCTTACTCCAGCCTCTTAAGTCAAAATCTAAAAAATATGTAAAAAATGCAATCTTTCAAGCCGTTAAAGCTTAATTTTTTTGCAGTTACATATAAAGCTTATCGTGTCTCAAAATATCATTTAATGGGCATCAAGCGATCGCGGGTTTAGCAAAAAGTATAAGCAATCTATATTTCGGTACTAGCTCTAGTATCTGAATTTATAGCTGAATAATTTGATTAAGGCGATCGCTATCCGCAACTTTCACTAATATTTGGCAAAAGAACGGCTGGGTGGGGCGGTGAACTGTGGAGTGCGATCGCTATTGGAGCTATTTGAATTGTTTAAGTTTGGAGTATTTTGAGTGTTAGGACGCAAAGGCGATCGCGCTAAGGCTTCGGGATTAAAGCGATAGCCAATATTTCGCACCGTTTGAATCAAATTTGGTTGTTGCGGATCGACTTCTAGCTTTTTTCGTAACGACAAAACATGAGTGTCAACCGTTCGGGGATTATTAATCTCATCTGGCCAAGCACGTTGCAACAATTCGGCTCGACTTAGCGCCATGCCCTCAGACTGAGCGAGAACATAGAGCAAACTAAACTCCTGTGGAGTTAAATCGATCGCACTCCCCTTAAGTCTGACTTGTCGTTGCACAAGGTCAATCTTTAACATCCCATAATCAAGACAAGCAGGCGGCGCAGATGTGCGTAATCTGCGAGTTAGCGCCTCAACTCTTGCCAAAAACTCCTGCATCCCAAACGGCTTAGAAAGGTAATCGTCTGCACCTGCTTTTAAACCATCCACAATGTCAGATTCATTAGTACGCGATGAAATTACAAATATTAGAGAGCTTCTCTGTTTATATAGCCAACGACATAGCTCTACACCATCCCCATCAGGTAAGTCGGTACTTAAGATCACTAAGCTCGGCTGCTGCTTTTGAAACACTAACTTTGCTTGCTGACAGCTCATGGCCTGAAATACCGAATAGCCAATTTGTTGTAAGTGCCAACCCAAGAGAGAGGCAAGGTTGGGATTACCTTCTACAATTTCTATACTGATTGGAATCAAAGAAATACTCTCCTGCCGAGTGATGCTTATCGCTCTCGGATTATAAGTTGGCATGATAACTTAGACGCAAGATCAGTTTTGTAGCTGTGATTACTCTCTAAATAGACGCGCATAGCGCTAAAAAATTAAGTGACTTACCGAAATCCTGTGCCAACGGTTGATATCATCATCGCCCTGCGCGATCGCCCTGATCAACCAATTGTGTTAATTGAGCGAATGAATCTTCCTCACGGTTGGGCAATCCCAGGCGGATTTGTTGATTATGGCGAGCGGTTGGAAGATGCAGCAAGGCGTGAAGCTTTAGAAGAAACTGGTTTAAAGGTAGAACTAATCGATTTGTTAGGGCTATATTCTGACCCTAGACGTGATGCAAGGATGCATACGATCAGTGCTGTATATATGGCTGAAGCAGTGGGTGAGCCAAAAGCTGATGATGATGCTAAGTCGGTCGGGGTGTTTGCCGTTTGGGAAACGCCACCACAGTTATGTTTTGATCATGCTCAAATTTTGCAAGATTACTGGCGCTATCGTACTTATGGTCTTCGACCTAAAATCTGAATACACAGCCTATTGAGGCTTGAAGTAGTACATAAAAGTTTTTAAATAAGCGCAAAGCGCCTATTTGTATTTGTCAACACCTAAGTCAAACTTTTTTAGTCAAACTTTTTTGCCAACAAATACAAATAGGCGCTTTGCGCTTATTTAAAAACTTTTATGTACTACTTCAAGCCTCAATAGGCTGTGTATTCAGATTTTAGGTCG
>JANXUJ010000191.1 GCA_025356295.1 Cyanobacteriota bacterium | reverse complement strand
GCGCCCTTTTCCTTTTTCGGTTTTAAAAGTGCTATGATCCCGTATACGCTAGGAGTGTCTGGAAATGCCAGACTGAGAGCAGATCCTTAGAACCTGAACCGACTGACATCGGCGTAGGAAAGCACATTATTTGAGGAAAATTACATGACAGTTGGATTGAAAGTTGCCTCTGCGCCGAAAATGCGTGGAGAATATCGCGGTACGCAAATGCATTGCGCCCGTCAAGGCATCATCACCGAAGAGATGCAATATGTGGCATGGCGTGAAAATCTACCTGTAGAACTAGTACGCGCTGAAGTGGCGCGAGGTCGGGCAATTATTCCTGCCAACAAGAATCACACCAACCTTGAGCCAATGGGCATTGGTATTGCCTTCCGATGCAAAGTAAATGCCAACATTGGTGCATCGCCTAACACTTCAGATATTAATGAAGAAGTTGCAAAACTCCATCTATCTGTCAAATATGGTGCTGACACCGTGATGGACTTGTCCACAGGTGGCGGTGATTTGGACGTGATTCGGACAGCGATCATTAACGCTTCGCCCGTTCCCATTGGCACAGTCCCCATTTATCAAGCACTCGAAAGCGTGCATGGTAATATGGAAAGCCTCACACCCGATGATTTCTTGCACATCATCGAGAAGCATGCTGAGCAAGGTGTGGATTATCAAACCATCCATGCAGGGATATTAATCGAGCATCTTCCATTAGTCAAAAATCGTCTCACAGGAATTGTTTCTCGTGGCGGTGGTATTTTGGCTCGATGGATGTTGCATCACCATAAGCAAAATCCTCTCTATA
Source organism: Cyanobacteriota bacterium (assembly GCA_025356295.1). Taxonomy (GTDB): domain Bacteria; phylum Cyanobacteriota; class Cyanobacteriia; order Pseudanabaenales; family Pseudanabaenaceae; genus Pseudanabaena. Next base: position 4,336 of record JANXUJ010000191.1, on the reverse strand, counting down.
CACACTTTGGCGACATCATTGAGATCTTCAAGAAGCATGATGTTTCTTTTAGTTTAGGTGATTCTCTCCGCCCTGGTTGTTTGCATGATGCCTCTGACGCAGCTCAGCTTGCAGAACTGAAGACTCTTGGACAACTAACTCGCCGCGCTTGGGAACATGATATCCAAGTCATGGTCGAAGGTCCTGGACATGTGCCGATGGATCAGATCGAATTCAACGTTCGCAAGCAAATGGAAGAATGTTCTGAAGCTCCTTTCTATGTACTTGGTCCATTGGTGACAGATATTGCTCCTGGTTATGATCATATTACTTCGGCGATCGGCGCGGCGATGGCTGGCTGGTATGGTACTGCCATGCTTTGCTATGTCACACCGAAAGAACATCTCGGCTTGCCGAATGCGGAAGATGTGCGGAATGGTTTGATTGCTTACAAGATAGCGGCTCATGCAGCTGATATTGCGCGTCATCGTCCTAATGCCCGCGATCGCGATGATGAACTATCAACTGCGCGTTACAACTTTGATTGGAACAAGCAATTTGAGTTGTCTCTTGATCCAGAACGGGCGAAAGAATACCATGATGAAACATTACCTGCGGATATCTATAAAACCGCAGAGTTCTGCTCGATGTGTGGACCGAAGTTCTGTCCTATGCAACAGAAAGTTGATGCTGACGCAATTACAGAACTGGAGAAGTTTCTTGCTAAAGAGCCTGTGACTTCAGCTTAGGTCTCTAGCCAACAAAAAAGGGAGATGCTAAGCATCTCCCTTTTTTGTTGGCTAAACTTGTACTAGCGGCTTAGCACCAGTACGAACTGGAATAGAGATATACATTCCTTCTTTTGCCATGACTGCTCCTGCAAACTTCTCTTTGGCTAGTCTCCCAACTTCATCTAAATAATCATCGCTATGCAAAGGATCGTGATGGAAAATTACTAAAGTTTTAACATTGGCAGCTTCTGCGACTTTGATTGCTTCTTGCCATGTAGAATGTCCCCAACCGCTTTTAGGCGCTGTATTTGACGAATATTCTTCGTCAGAGTAAGTTGCATCCATAATCAATACATCGGCATTGCGAGCTAGATGGACGAGATTTTCGTCAACGCGATCGCTAAAATGTTCAGTATCAGTCGCATAAACAGCTACGCGATCGCCAAAACTAACTCGATAACCTGTTGCTTCCCCAGGATGATTGAGTATCCCTGTCTCAACTGTAACGCCATTGCCGATCTCAATAACACTTGGTACTTCAATATCAAAAAATTTGAGACATGAAGCCATTACCCTCAGAGGTACGGGAAAATTGGGGTGATGCATCTGCTCCTCTAGACGTTCTTGCATTGTTTGCCCTGTGGGAGCAACCTTTCCGTAGATTTTAAACAGATTGCCTTTGATAAATGCGGGTGTAAAAAATGGAAATCCTTGAACGTGATCCCAGTGGCTATGAGTGAAAAAGATACTGGCTTCGATGGGCATCTGTTTGAGCAGATGTTGACCTAACACCCTCAGCCCTGTCCCCCCATCGAAGATGATTCGTTCACCTTGACATCGCATTTCTACGCAAGGAGTATTACCGCCATAACGCACGGTGCTTGCGCCAGGCGTGGCTATACTTCCGCGCACGCCCCAAAAATGAACAGAGAACTCAGAAATGGACATTAGCTAACTCATTGTCAGAGAATATTGAGACGCTGTACCAGAATAATTAACTAATCAATCAAACTAGATTTGAGTATATGCTAACTCTATGTATTGCTATGTGGCTATCAGCTTTTAGTACTAGCTACTAAAATTAGAGTTGTTTGATAAACTCACCCTAATTTTACTCAGGTTTATAGACTAAGTTATAGATTTTTTATAGATTTTGGATACAAGTTTGTGACAGCTACTCAATCAGAAATTACTCAGTCAACAAGATATAACCCTCAATCAAGTTCTTCTTTTGCCTTAGCGATCGCAGGTATGAAATGTGCGAGCTGTGTGGCTGTAGTCGAAAAACGGTTGCTTGCCTGTGATGGGGTGAGAGCCGCAAGCGTAAATTTATTGACCGAAAAAGCTACGGTGGTTTGTAGTGATCAAAGTTTGCCGCAAGATTTAGCGCCGCAGTTGATCGAGGCGATCGCTAAAGCAGGTTTTGCCGCCGAGTTTATTGATAAACGTGACGACAAGAGTAAACATAAAGGCGATCGCAACTCAAATCATGTATCTAAAAACCTTTCTAAAAATTCTTGGCTAGTTTCTTGGTTAGGCTTTAGTAAAGAAATATTTATCCCTGCTTTATTGGTGCTATTAGCTCTAGTTGGACATTTGGGCTTGATCGGTGTGGCTGATTTTCCTTTGCTAGGCAATATGTACGCGCATTGGATCGTCTCGACTGTGGCGCTGGGTTGGATTGGTCGCCCGATTTGGTGGGACGGCTTAAAATCTTTGTGGTATCGCGCTCCGAATATGAACTCACTCGTGGGGTTGGGAACACTGTCGGCATATTTTGCTAGCACGATCGCTTTATTTGTACCGCAGTTAGGTTGGGCTTGTTTCTTTGAAGAGCCTGTGATGCTTTTGGGGTTTGTGCTGTTGGGACAGGCGCTACTAGAGCGCGCTAAAGGTAAAGCCTCAAGTGCCATTCGCGCCCTGATGCAGCTACAGCCAGATCGCGCCAGATTATTGGTAAATAGCGCTGATGGAGAGTTACAAGTGCCGATCGCGGTGGATGATTTGCAAATAGGCGATCGGATTATGGTTTTGCCAGGCGAAAAAATCCCTGTTGATGGTGAAATTATTCGCGGTAGTTCTAGTGTTGATGAGTCAATGCTGACGGGCGAGTCGAGTCCCGTATTTAAACCGTTAGGAACAAAAGTAACAGGAGCAACTCTAAATTTGACAGGGGCGATCGCTGTTCAAGTTTTGCAAACTGGCGCAGATACAACTTTGGCGCAGATCGTCTCGCTAGTGGAGTCGGCTCAGGCTAGTAAAGCCCCGATCCAAAATTTAGCTGATCGCGTGGCGGGATATTTTGCCTACTCAGTGATGGCGATCGCTGCGTTTACATTTTTGATTTGGTATGGCGTAATCCATGCTGAACTGGTATTTAGTTTGCGATTAGCGATCGCGGTTTTGGTGGTGGCTTGTCCCTGTGCGCTGGGCTTGGCAACACCGACAGCGATCATGGTCGGCACGGGGATCGGTGCTGAGAAGGGTATTTTGATCAAAGGTGGGGCAAGTCTGGAAAAAATTAATCAACTATCGGCAGTAATTTTTGACAAAACAGGCACTTTGACCACAGGCAAGCCTGAAGTGACCGATGTATTGACTAATGATTTAGTGATTTTTGGACGTATAGTAATCGATCAAACTACTTTCAGAAGCCTAATTGATCGCCAAGTCCCAGCATCAGCTTTACGCGTTTTGCAACTAGCCGCCAGTGCGGAAGTCGGGGCAAATCATATTCTTGGCGCTGCTACGATCGCCAAAGCTCAAGATTTAAACATCGAGTTATTGCCAACTCAATCTTCGCAAATCGTGGTGGGCTGCGGTGTCGAAGCGATGCTGATCTCTGGTGAAACGATTTTAGTTGGTAACGCTGAATGGTTAGGCGATCGCCATGTGCAGATATCCAGCGAGATGATCAGGCGATCGCAGCAATTGGCACAAGCGGGCAAGACTCCGATTTTTGTCGCTGCTGATTGTCGATTAGTTGGCATGATCGCTATGCGCGATCGCCTCAAACCTGAAGCTCCTGAAGTCGTCCGTCAAATCGAATCAATGGGGTTACAAGTCTGGATGCTCACAGGCGATCGGCAAGAAACAGCGATCGCGATCGCCAATCAGCTTGGCATCTTGCCAGAAAGGGCGATCGCCGAAGTCAAACCTGAAGGCAAAGCTGCGGCGGTCTTAAAACTATTAGCCGAAGGTCAGCGTGTGGCAATGGTTGGCGATGGAGTCAATGATGCACCTGCTTTAGCCAGTGCCACTGTTGGCATCGCCCTCAGTTCTGGAACCGATGTTGCCATGGAAACTGCCGATATTGTCTTGATGCGCCATGACATCAGTGATGTTGTGCCTGCGATTCAACTTAGTCGCGCGACCTTCCGCAAAATCCGCCAAAATCTATTTTGGGCTTTTGCTTACAACACTCTCGCAATACCTGTCGCCGCAGGGATTCTCTATTCCAGTTTTGGCATTATTCTCAATCCCACGATCGCAGGTTTAGCGATGGCGCTCAGTTCTGTAAGTGTGGTTTTGAGTTCACTATCATTGCGATAGTGTTGTAAGCAAAAGCCCAAAATAGATTTTGGCGGATTTTGCGGAAGGTCGCGCGACTAAGTTGAATCGCAGGC
>JANXUJ010000171.1 GCA_025356295.1 Cyanobacteriota bacterium | reverse complement strand
CCGCCGAACCAATTTTGGGTTTTATATGCACAGGTTATTTATCCAAGTTCAATTGAATTTATAATACATGAACATATATTCATGTATTATAAATTCAATTGAACTTGGATAAAAATATGGCAACAATGACTCAAATCAAATGCGCTTGTCCTCAATGTACTTGTGATGTTTCTAAAGACGAAGCAATTATCGCAAATGGCAAGCCTTATTGCAGCAAAGCTTGTGCTGATGGACATCCTATGGGATCGACAGGTTGTAAAAAATCTGGTTGTGGTTGTGGCTAAATATGATCACCAAATGATCACCAATTTAGAAGAAGGCACTTCAGCGCTTTCTTCTAAACCAAAAAGGAAGCGAGTGGTCTTGTCCACTCGCTTCCTTTTTGGCTTTTGATTACGCTATAGTACGAATTATCCGCTTCACCAAAATTCAAGATGCTGAATTTAAACGAAATTATGTTGCTTGCTCGCCCGATTGCTTGGGGAGCATCGGATATTTTGATGAAGTATTACCAAGAGCCGCAAGATTTAGAAATAAGGTTTAAAGGGGGGGAAGAAGGCAACGTCACTTCTGCTGATTTAGCGGCTAATGATTTTATTTTAAGCCAGTTAAAGCAAGCATTTGGCACAGATAACTTTGCCTATCTGAGTGAAGAAACTGAAGATAATAGCGATCGCCTTGCTCACGAATGGGTATGGATCATCGATCCCATGGATGGCACAAGTGATTTTATTCGGCGCACTAATGAATTTGCAGTCCATATTGGTTTAGCTTATCGCCAACGTCCCGTCCTCGGACTGGTAGCAACTCCTGTCCAAGAGCGTCTGTTTCAGGGGATTTTAGGCAATGGTGCATATATCGAGACTAGAGATGGCGGACAACAGAGTATCCAAGTCTCAGGCAAAACTAAACTTGAGCAAATGGTTGTAGTGGCAAGTCGCAGCCATCGCAATCATCAACTTGAAAGCATTCTCCAAAAATTACCTAAAGCCGCCGAAATCGCAGTCGGCAGTATTGGCGGTAAATTTGCCGCGATCGCTTCTGGCAAAGCTGATGTTTATATCTCTGTTTCGGGCAAATCTGCGCCCAAGGATTGGGACTACTGCGCTCCTGAGATCATTTTGACTGAGGCAGGTGGACAACTCACTCATTCTGACTTGTCTTTGCTGTCTTACAACAATCTCGAACTGCGCCAGTGGGGAACGATTGTCGCCAGTAATGGTCATTGTCATCATCAAATTTGTCAAATTAGCAAGGATGCGATCGCCTCAAACAAAAAGTAATTTACATGCTCAAATAAAAGAAGGCGGTGCAATGCATCGCCTTCTTTTATAGATGTTTTTTAGGGATTTTGCTGATCGAATTTTTCTAAGGTTTTCCAGACTGATTGCAAGAGCTTATCTAGTCCTTTTTTAGACGCAGCCGAAATGGCGAGAATTGGAATATCAAACTGCGCGGCGATCGCTTCGACATCTTCAGGCAACATGGCATCGATCTTATTTAGAGCAAGAATCTGAGGCTTGTTGGCTAAGTCATGACCATAAGCCGCCAATTCTTCTTGGATCGTGTGATAAGCCGCAAGGGGATCATCTTGAGTGACATCGATCAAATGAATCAATAGCTTAGTGCGTTCGACATGGCGTAAAAAGTCATGTCCTAAGCCAATTCCATCCGATGCTCCTTCGATGAGTCCAGGAATATCTGCGAAGACAATACCATCACCTGAGGGTTTAGAAACTACGCCCAAATTTGGCACAAGCGTAGTGAAAGGATAATCAGCAATCTTCGGACGCGCCGCCGATACGACGGAGATTAGAGTGGATTTACCCGCATTCGGTAAGCCAATAATCCCGACTTCGGCAATTAGTTTTAGTTCTAGAAAAAGTGTCAGTTCTTCTCCTGGCAACCCAGGCAACGCGTAGTCAGGAGCGCGATTTTGATTGCTCAAAAAGTATTTATTACCTAAGCCGCCTTTACCGCCTTTAGCCACAAACAAGGTTTGGTCAACTTCGGTGAGATCACCCAACACTTCATCTGTTGCCTTGTTCATTACCATCGTGCCAAGTGGCACTTTGATCACGCGATCGCTGCCCTTTTTGCCAGTCATATTACTAGGACCGCCGCGCTCACCATCTTCAGCTTTAAAAATATTCTCGAAGCGAAAATCTAAAAGGGTTTGCAAATCAGTTGTCGCTTGCAAGATCACAGAGCCACCATGACCGCCATTGCCACCCGCGGGACCACCCGCAGGTACATACTTTTCACGGCGGAAGGCAACCAGACCATCACCGCCATCTCCAGACTTTACGTTTATCGTAACTCGATCAATAAAATGCATTGCTAACTCAATTTCTTTCTCTGTCCAATATAAATAGCGCAGTTCGTTAGCTGCGTTATTTATATTGCTTCTACTTCTATTATGCAATGCCTAAGGTTGACACTCATCAGCCTGAAGGCGTGAGGATTCTTGGACTCCCTGTAGGACTTGTCCTAACATGGTTAGTGACACCTAGTTTTGCAACTAGCTTCTCAAGCGTGAATTTTCGTATGCCCTGCGGTATTAACTACATTGTAATATAAAGCCGCGCTAGAAGCACGGGGTTCTAAACCCATTTTTCTGACACAAAAATCAGAGAGATTTTTGTGTCAGCGTATAGTGCTGTCAAACTAATTGGGAACTTTAAAGCGATCGCGATGAGAATATAATTATTTCTTTATATAAAGTACTTTTCCCAGATGGAAAAAAGTAGTAAATTAAATTATGAAACGATTATGAAAAAATAGTTTGAAATGACAATGACTGAACAGCGCCACAGTTTGCCAGAAGTGCATCGCACAATCGCTATTCCTGAAAAAGGCTTTTGGCGAAAAATGATTGCTTATGCTGGTCCTGGATACTTGGTGTCAGTTGGCTATATGGACCCGGGTAACTGGGCGACCGATATTGCTGGCGGTTCCAAGTTTGGCTACATATTACTCAGTGTGATTTTGTTGTCAAATTTAATGGCAATCTTGCTGCAATCATTGTGTGTGCGTCTAGGTGTGGCAACTGGACGCGATTTGGCTCAAACTTGTCGAGATTATTTCAGTCCGCGAGTGAATTTTGGACTATGGGTGTTGTGCGAGATTGCGATCACGGCTTGTGATTTAGCCGAACTATTGGGGAGCGCGATCGCCTTACAACTACTTTTTAGCATTCCTCTAGTTTGGGGCGTGTGCATCATGGCGTTAGATGTAATTGTGTTGCTGCTTTTGCAAAGTAAAGGATTTCGTTATGTCGAAGCTCTGGTGATTACTTTAGTTGCCACGATCGCCATATGTTTTACTGCCGAAATCATCTTCTCGCGCCCTGATGTGGGCGGTATTCTCATGGGATTTGTGCCAAATCATCGAATCGTGCAGGACTTGTCGATGCTCTATATCGCCGTTGGCATTTTAGGCGCAACGGTGATGCCACATAATCTTTATTTGCATTCAGCGATCGTCCAGACTCGAGCATGGCAACCAACTCCAGAGAAGAAGTGGGAAGCAATCAAATTTGGCACGATCGACTCAACTGTGGCTTTGTCGCTTGCCCTATTTATTAATTCGGCGATTCTGATTGTGGCTGCGGCAACTTTTCATTTCTCAGGAAACCAGGATGTCGCCGAAATTGAAGATGCTTATAAATTGCTATCGCCTTTGCTGGGGGTAAGTGCTGCGAGTGCAATTTTTGGCTTTGCGTTATTAGCTTCTGGTCAAAGCTCGACTTTGACGGCAACCATGGCAGGACAAATTGTCATGGAAGGCTTTTTGAATTTACGACTGCCACCCTGGTTGCGGCGGATGGCAACCAGAATGTTAGCGATTATTCCCGCTCTGATTGCGATCGTATTTTTTGGCGAACAAAGTACAGGCAAGTTATTAGTATTTAGCCAAGTTATTTTGAGCTTGCAGCTTTCATTTGCGGTGATCCCATTGATTATGTTTACGAGCGATCGCCGTTTGATGGGTGAGTTTGTTAATCCACGATGGCTAAAAGTTTTGGCTTGGGCAGTCGCGGTGATTATTGTTGGTTTAAATCTCTGGTTACTACTACAGACTGCGATCGGATGGTTCAAATAAAGACAAGCCCCGCAACACGGGGCTTGTCTTTATTCTTTTTTCATTCTTTGGTAATATTCCCCGTCCTGACCCAACCTTCTTCTTTGGTGTTTTCATTTCTGACATATACCCAATCACGTTCAGGTGCTTCCTTCAAAACAGCCACTTTGGTATTAAAGTCTGCACCACCAACATTCTTAGCTGATTGGTTAGGATCAGCGCGAAATACTAGCCCAATACTGGCGTTGACTTTTCCTTGATATTTTGCATCTGTCGCTTTGGGTTTAGCTTTGGCTGTTGGCTGAGGCATAGCGGGAATTTTGATCGCTGCGATCGGTGATGTTGGCACTGGAGCCGCCTTAAAATCATTGGAAAAAGCTGGTTTTTGAGGATGTTTTTGGTATGGCAAAATAATGTAATACCAACCTGTACCAACGATTGCTCCGATTAGCCCCAAACTAAAAGCTAAACTTGTACCTGATTTTGCTGTCTCTGAAAATCTCATTCGGTCACACCTATCACGATCGCATCCTTGCCAAAATGGATGATTGAGTGAATAGATTACCTTAAGTTCTCCAAAATTAACAGATATTTTCTAAAACGATCGCACCATCGTTATTTACCCATACGATCGCTAAAATACCGCGCGATCGCGCATGATCACGAATTGCATCGTCAGCGCGAAATTCTAGCTCTAGCTCGATTGCCTCGAGAGGAGATGCTTGTCGTAAGTGCGATGCATGGGCAAAGGCGGCTTGCATTGCATCTGGAGTCTTGGCTACGACTAGGCAGCTAGAGGTTGCGAGGGTCTGTGGCAATCGTGATTGCAAAGCTTGCTGTAAGTTTTCGAGGTTGATGCAAAAGCCAATACTCGGATAGCTCATGCCTTGGGGATGATAGACCGCAATCAGGCGATCATAACGTCCGCCTTGGGCAACTACATAATTATTGCAAGCAACTTCAAACACAATACCCGTGTAGTAGTCAAAGGCTTGCATAAAGCTGAGATCAAGAATTAAGCGATCGCTATTACCAACAGTTTCCCATAGATCGATCAGGGACTTAAGATAGTTGATCTCAGATGTTAGCCCTGAAGCCCATGTACTTGCTGATAAACGACTCAATACATCTTTGGGTTTACCACGCAAATCGATTAATTCAAGGGCATATGCTTTGACATCGGTGGGTAAATCCATTTCTGTAAGTGCAATCCGATCAAGGCTGGCTAGAGATTGGCGTACTTTGCCACGATACTGCTCTGGCAATAGCTCTAATAATGCGCCTGTTAGTCTGGCATCGCCGAGAATGATTTGCCAATCTGCTAACTCTACGCGATCGCAGCTTTCGGCTAAGAGCATCAGGATTTCGCTATCGGCGAGTAAACCTGATCCACCTAATAGTTCTACGCCCGCTTGAAATGATTCTTCGGAGTCGTTATTGGCTTTGCGTCGAAATACATTGGCATTGTAATAGAGCCGTTGCGGACAAGTTGCCACGTCTCTCCCTAGACGAGCTGCATAGGCGCGAGCAATCGAGGCGGTAAATTCGGGACGCAAGCCTAAAATATCAAGGCTGCTGTTTTGTAATTGGATTACGGACTCTGGATCAACGGCTCCACCTGCGGTAAGCGATCGCAAATGTTCGACAGTTGGGGTAATGATGCGTTGATAGCCCCATGACTGAAAAACTTTTTGGATGCGAGTTTCGATCCAACGCTTTTGAGCAACGTTTAGGGGAAGTAAGTCTTTTGCGCCAGTCGGCAGTTGATGCACCATACAGTTCTCTCAGTCGTCATTACTCATCCTACCGTGATCTTTGCAGAAACATTTGTCGCGATCGCCTTTGCACTTTTTTCTATTTGGAATCATCTGGGGCAGCCCATCCGAGAAGATTGGATAGCCAACCGCGTTTTTGTGGCGGCGGGAGATTCTTTTTCTTGATGTTTGTAGCAGGATTTTGTTTGGGATTAATTTGGGGATTAGTGTTGATAGGATTGGAGAAATCTTTGATATGCTTTAGCGCTAATGGTTCTTGGGGATTAATTTGCAGCGATCGCTGCAAGCTGATTTTTGCCATTTGAGGTTGATTAATGTTTTTGTAAACAACACCGAGCAGGGCGAGACATTTACTATTGTTTTTATCAAGCAGCAAAATATCGCGTAGTTCTCTAAGCGCTGTTTTCCAATGGCTCTGACTAATGTAAATTTCACAAATTTTTAGACGATCGCTGATCGCGTTGATATCACTTACTTCAATCCTGGTTTGGATCACAGTGACATCGGCTTGTTTATTAATTGGGTTAACAATTTGTTCACTAACTTGGCGATCGCCAAGTTGATAATTTTTATTTTTTGCCACTGGCAAAAGTACAGGCGGCAGATTAGGCGCACCGTATTGATAACCCTCTTTGTAAAGAATGTAAACGAGATTAAGTTCACTTATTTGGGCTGTATATTCCAGAATATTTTGCAGAGATTGATATTGCAACTTGGCGATCGCGGCAACTGTGCGCTCATAAAAGCCATCACTAGGAGCCAACATTAGCTCACAGGCAGCAGCTGAATAAATTGGGATATTGCGTGATTTTTGCATCAAACGCTTAGCGAGTAACTTAAAAATCGCTTGATATGCTTGTCGTTCCTGCTCTTTTATGAGGACGTTGTATGCAGGATTAACCAGTTTGGCAAGATACTGCGTAGCTGTGTCTTTTTGATTCGCCGAAAACCCATAAACATCAGGGTGCAGTATTCGGGCAATACTCACATACACATGGCGAATATAAATAGGACTGGCGATAATGGGTAATCCTAGCGCGGCGTAGTAGTCATGGTTAAATTGACTAATCCCTCGATCAATACGAATAAGCTGGAGTTTCTGCTCTTTGGGCGGTTGATTCATATTTGCGCTGTTTGACCGCCGACTTTACTTTTGGGGTTACCTTTATTTTTTTGTTGCTTGGGAATGCACGTTAGGAATGTAAAGGTAGTGCAGCAAGTGGTAAGAGTGAAAAGCCGATCCAAAATAGTGATCGCCACGAAAATTGCGGTAATGGTTCGGGTTCAGCTAACAAAAAGTTAATTCGCTCTTCTAAGCGATCGCTAGTATTAGTAGAACCAAATGCGGCAGCAAAAGTTTCGATTGGATTCATATTATTGCTGACCATCGCCACTAATGACTCAGCTAATAGTAAACCATCTAAATGTTGAGCCGCCCAGCGATCGGCACGAAGTTCACGCAATAGTAGCAATTCTTCCCATAATGCTTGAGTGTTGGGTAGCCAAGTCATGAGTTGACGTAAGCAGCCTAGCCAAAAGAACCAAAATGTATCGCGATAATGGGCATGGGCGCGCTCATGCAATAAAACGGCTTCAAGGTGCTGTGCATCAAGGGTATCGAGCAGCCCCTGGCTGACAAAAAGATGCGATCGCCAAAAGCCAATCTGAGCCGCAAATAGCATTGGCATGTCTAGCAGTCTCGCTTGATCGGTACTGCCAGACGCAACAACCTGACAGGCTACAACGAGCTTTTGCAATTTTTGTAAAGATATCCAGCCGTTCCAAGCTAGTTGACCACTCCGAAAAATGCCGTAGATCAAAAATGTAATGGCGATCGCATAGCTAAGTCTTCCTGCTTGTAAACCGATCATTTGTCCATCGGCTCCCATGCACAAAACGGCGATCGCGGTCATCGTCACCAACATTGGCGGCAATACAAAACATACAAGTGCTTTTTGCCAACGCATCTGCCAACCCTTGTCGCTACTTGCTTGCCAACCATAGCGCAATCCCCAAGCAAGGCAGAGCGAGCTAGCTATCATCACAAAATGCATGGAAAAGAACTGCATAGAATTATTCTTCCTGTGATTGTTCTCTTGATTGGCGGATATTTTTAAGGCGCATAGCGATCGCTTCGAGCTTGTCCATACTGGCTCGATCAAGGTCATTAGCAAAAGCTGCCACGATATCAGCATCACCCACTTCTAAAAAGCGGTTGAGTTGATGATAAGCAACTAGAGCTTGCGCCTCTTCTCGCGAAATTTTGGCTTGCCAATAAAGTGCGCGCCCCTCTTTTTCACACTCAATCCAACCCTTCTGCTCCAGTCGGCGCAATACCGTCATTACTGAACCATAAGCAAGTTCGCGATCGGGATCTGCCAAAATGCGATCGTGGATATCTGTAGCGCTTAACTTCGTGCTGTCCCAAACAATATTTAGAAGTTCTGACTCTAAAGGTCCTAACGACAGTTGTTTAGGTCGATATTTTGGTAACGGAGTCATAGCTACTTAAACGGCATTAATCAAACACTATTATTCAATATAGCAGAATCAATAACCTTAAAACCCAGACCGTGAGTTGTCCGCTATGCGAGCGACCCACGGTCTGAGTTTAATTTTTTACGATGCTGAGTAGAAGAGTTTCCTCTAGGAAAAAAGCTTAAGCCTTTTTTTCTAAGTGCCTTTTTTTCTAAATCGTAAAGTAGATGTAAATATTTGTAGGGTTTTAGGACAACTAATTCAACTTATACACCAATCAAACATCATCTCAAACAGTGAAATGACAGAGTTAATTGGATGCAGCTCAGAAGAAATCATAATGATGAATAAAATAGACTTAAGCAAATCTATCCCAACTTACAAATGGAGTGAATTTTTTGAGCATTTCACAAGTGACAATCGCGGTCGGTATATTTCTATCGAAATCATTGATGAAGAAATCGGCAATCAAGAATTGATTAAGAACGCTCCTTTACTCGCCATGATTTACGATCGCCCTGACAAAGGAGATAACTTAGCGATCGAAGTTGGTAAAGAGCAGATGACTTATGGTCACACGATTGATTCACCAACGGAAGTGTCTACTGGACAAAACGCAGATGGTGAGATTTTAGCGATGTCAATTATTGAGGCTAGTGGTCGCAAAACTCTAATTAAGCTAGAAGCTACTTAAGCAATCGCCGCTAAATAATTTCTTAGTTAAAAGTATTGGTTTTTACTCATTTTTACTCAAGGAGACAATCATGTTAAATTCTATTTCTGAAGCAATTTCTAAGTTCCATTCTTTTGTCAAAAGTATTCAAGCAAAGAAGTTTTTGATGTCTATTGTGATGATCGGTTTTGTATTGCTAACTATAAATGTTGCTCCAAGTCGTCAAGAAACTCAACAAGCCATTAACAAGCTTGATCAGACCGTTCATCAAGAAGATTCGACTAGACCCAAAACAACTGGAGAATGGGAACAACAAGCTCGTGAAATAGAAGGTCGTCCTTTGGAGCGCCTAAAACGAATTGGAGAGCAGTCAGCAGAAGCTGTCCAAGAAATGGGTTCCATGTACTCGGATACAGCCAAAAGAAGTTCTGAAGCATTAAAAGATTAGTCTGAAACCCTAAAATCTGTACCGCCCGCTACACGGGCGGTACAGATTTTGGTTATATTTTTTTAACTATGCTGAGATACTTAGATGGTTATTTTAAGTTTTTTTATAATTAACTATTCCTAAAATTTAACAACTCATTTAGAGAAGCTAATAGTTTGACATCAACAGCCATAATTTCTTTGGTATTATTTAACTCTATTAACCAGCTTACATTTACCGCAAAGTAATTTGTCTGTACTTTACCTTCAATTTTATATTTAGTAATCAAGTTATTACTAAATAATATTTCTCCATGTTCTGGATGACATTTTACGCCTACAGCTTCTTTATTTAAATATTGAGTGATCGCCTCTTTACCTTTAATCATCTTTTCAAAAGGTGGATTTAGATAACCTTGTTCTGCAAATAGTGCGGCAGTTGCCTCAAAATCGTTGTTATTCAATCGCGTGAAGTATTCGCGAATAATGGGTTCAGCAATACCATTAATATCAACGTTGGTAAATATATTTGCATTAATTAAAAACATAAACTAGAAAGTAATAATATCTACATTTATACTTTAACATTTTTTCAATATGGCATAACTAATCATAAATAATACTTTTGTAAAAATATATATCTTAATTCTAATATCTTTCTAAAGTTAAGTGCTAATCAGATAAAAACATTAGTAATATGCACAAAACAAATCAATAACAAATCAAGAAATTGAAAGGAGACTATTATGCGAACAATCGATAGAGACTTGCATCCCGAAGTAACTTCCTCTTTTACATCTTTGTCCACAGATCAACAACTTGCATTGCTTTGGTTTATTTATAAAGAAGTTGGAAAATCTATCACACCTGCTGCCCCTGGAGCCAGCACAGCATCCCCCGCAGTTGCAGAAGGACTCTTTAAACAAGTGTCAGAGATGTCTCACGAAGAGCAGTTGCAAGTTCAACGCGATCTAATAGAGCACAAAAACAGTTTGATCAGTCGTGAGTATGGTGCATTGAGCGATACAACCAAATTGCTGTTTTGGTATTTATTAGCGCAAGGAATGGATAGGACAGAAATTATCCCAATGCCAGAAGATTACAAGCTTGAGGCTCAAGCTACTCAATGTATGAATCAACTTCAACAGCTTGAGTATTCTGAGCAGATGACAGCTTTGCGAAGTCTAGTTTCTGTGATGGGAGTTGACCCTAGCTCTAGCCCTCATGACCCTGTAACTGGGCTATAAAAGCCTAAGAGTGGCGTAAAGCGTCACTCTTAGGCAATTGCTGTAAACGAGGAACTTTTTATGAAAACAGATTACCTGATTGTCGGTAGTGGCTTGTCAGCATTGACCTTTGGGGCTTTGATGGCAAACTCTGGCAAGACTGTCCAAGTATTAGAAGCCCATGAGCATCCAGGCGGCTTTGGACACACGTTCACAATGGCAAAAAACTATACTTTTAACGCTCAGTTTCATTATGTCTGGGATTGTGGTGAAGGACAAACTGTCAATCGGGTACTCAAAAAGCTGGGTCTAGATAAAGAAGTAACTTTTGAACGATATGACCCAAAAGGCTTTGATCATATGCGGATGCCAGAATATGCAGTGGATATTCCGTCAGAGCCAGCAGAATTAATTCACAGATTGTCGGCGCTGTTTCCCGAATCTAGCGATCGCATTCGCCGTTTTATCAACGAAGTCGAAAAGATTGGTGCAGGGATGAAAAGACTCTCGCCACCAATCAAACCGATAGAACTATTGCAACATCCAAATGAAGTATTTTGTACTGCTCAATATCTCAACAGCACACTTCAAGATGTATTTGATAAGTTTCAGCTACCCCAAGCCGCACAAACTTTATTAGCTTTGCAATGGCTAGATTTTTTGCTGCCTCCAAATCAACTTTCATTTTATGCTTGGGTCGCTTTGTTTCGAGGTTATCAAGCAGGCGCATTTTATCCAACCAATCATTTTGAAAGCGTAATTAATGCCTTAGTCAAAGTGATCGAATCTCATGGTGGAAAGGTGCTGCTCAATCATGAAGTTATAAATTTTAAAGTTACAGATAGAACGGTTATTGGAGTCGAGGCGATTAATATCTCTACGCATCAAACTAGCGAATTTATGGGTGATACAGTAATTTGCAATATTGACCCCAAAAAAGCCGCCAAAATGATCGGCGAATCGCAGTTTTCTCCAGCTATCCGCCGCAAACTCGATTATGAATATTCGGCATCTAACTATATGGCGTATTGCGCTGTCAAAGATATCGACCTTCGTGATTATGGATTTGGCAAGTGGAATCTCTTTCATACTGGGCATCAAAATCTCAATGAAGCCTTTGCTCAGATGTACGATCGCCATGATTTTTCTAATCCTAGTTTTGCCATCACTACGCCCACTTTATTAACAGAATCCAATCGCGACTGTCCCGAAGATTGTCAAATTGTGGAATTTTTGACCGTGGCAAATTATGACTATTTTAAGCAGTTACGAGAGAGCGATCGCCAAGTTTATAACCACAAAAAACAAGAAATCTTTGATGCGATCCTTGATGTTGTAGAAGCAAAATATGTACCAAATTTTAGAAAACATATGGTCTTCCATATTACGGGTAGCCCGACTACCAATGAGCGTTTTTGCTGGTGTCCCAATGGAAATTCTTATGGTTCCACTTTAACGCCGCGCAATATGGGACTAGGACGACTGAACCATGAAACTTCACTCAAACATTTTTACTTTTGTAATGCCTCATCTGGCTATCCAGGCTTTGCGCCTACGGTTTGGACAGGTGCATTGCTATATCAGAGATTGTCGGGTGATGTGATTTTAGGCTATAGCGAATCAAAACCATTAATCTAGAGGTCAATCATGAGAATTGCAATAATTGGCGGTGGAGCAAGTGGAATAGCTACTGCTTATCTACTCGATAAACAAGAACATGATGTTACTGTATTTGAGCGAAAATCTACTTTAGGTGGACACATTCGCACGCTCAATAAAAATGTGCAGCCGAATCAATCTGATTGTCATGAAGTTTTGGAAAATGAAGTGCTGGAATTTCCCACGGTATTTCATAATTTTATGAGGCTGATGCAAGAGCTAGAAGTGGAATTAGAACCAATTAACATTGGTTCTGCCATGTTTTTCAAAAATGGCAGTCGTTTGCTCTCAAATGACATGATCCAGAAAAACTTTACAGGTTTCCAAAAAATGATTGAACATTTGCGACTCGAAACTCTCTATGCTGGTTCGCTTAGATTATGGCTACGAACCAAGTTTGCTAAGTTGCCAGACCTTTATAATCATCCACTATCAGCTTATTTGCAACGTCCTTGTGTTCGGAATACTTGGTTAAAATTGCTGGTGATGTATAGCTATTCGATGCCGTTGAAGTTGATTGATGATTTCCCCGCCGAGCTTGCCATGCCTGTCTTACGGGATGATGTGGCGGTCAACTGGGTCAGCATCAAAGGTGGTGTGTACTCTTATATCGAAAAAATCTTGGCGAGATTTAAGGGAGAAGTGGTGCTAAATGCCGATATTGATTATATTTCTAGAAGCTCAAATGCAGTTAAGATCAAGCGATCGCATGGTCAAGTTCAAGAATTTGATAAAGTCGTGTTTGCTACGCCTCCCGATCAGGTAATGGCACTATTAGCCGACCCAACTGAGGCTGAAACTAGACGCTTTTCGGCTTGGAGAGCTAATTATGCAACTACGATACTGCATAGCGATCGCTCTATTTATGATCGCTATAGCATTAAACAACCCTCAGAATTTGATTTCTTCCAGACAGAAAGTGACTGGGGCTATAACAGTTCTTTAAATCAACTTTGTGATATCTCATCGCCAGAGCATTATTTTCTATCATTTCAATTAGAAGAGATGATATCTCGCGATCGCATTATTCATATTCAAGAACATCACACGCCGTTATATACCACCGAGTCTTTTAAATATCGCGATGAAGTGGTGGCGACAAATGGAGAGAATAACACTTTTCATGCAGGAGCTTATCTCGGTGATGGCTTACATGAAGGTGCGATCGCTTCCGCTTATCGAGTTGCACAACTGGTTAGCGTACAACAATTTGCGATGAAATGATATATCCCGCGCTTCGCGCGGGATATATCATTTCATCGCACTATCAATCTTTTTTGAGTTTTGGAATTAGGATAAAATTATGACAGATATTATGAGCCGCGAGATTCAATTAGTTTCTCGCCCAAAAGGAATTCCCACCGCCGATAACTTTGCGATCGCGCAAACCAAACTAGAACCGCTTCAAGATCAGCAAGTACTTGTTCGCAATCTTTATATGTCAGTCGATCCCTATATGCGCGGTCGCATGAATGACGTGAAATCCTATGTCCCGCCATTTGAGTTAGGCAAAGCGCTTGATGGCAGTGCGATCGGCGAAGTGATCGAATCCCGCGCTAAAGAATTTAAGCAAGGCGATATCGTCACTTCCAGTTTTGGTTGGCGAGAATACTTCATCACTGCACCCAAAAATCTACATTCCGTTAGCCGCGAGATGCAACCACTTTCGGTCTATCTTGGCGCACTTGGCATGACGGGACTGACCGCATGGGCTGGGTTAAATTTGGTAGAAGTCAAAGCTGGTGATGTGATTTTTATTTCAGGAGCGGCTGGTGCAGTGGGCAATGTAGCTGGACAGCTTGCTAAATTGCGCGGATGCCATGTGATCGGCGCTGCTGGTTCTATGGAAAAAGTCCAGTTTCTGCGAGAAGAGTGCGGATTTGATATCGCCCTTGATTATAAAGTTAGCCCCATTCTTGAACAACTAAATCGAGAAGTTCCCGATGGAATTGATGTCTATTTTGATAATGTCGGCGGCGCAATGCTCGAAGCAGCGCTATCAGCATTACGAGTGCATGGACGAATTATCGCTTGTGGTGGCATCTCTAGTTATAACCAAGAAAAGCCGCAGCTAGGTCCTGCTAATCTATTTAACATGACTACCAAACGATTAACGATGAAAGGGCTAATCGTTAGTGACTCTCTCTCTCGGCAGAATGAATTTGAGAAGGAAGTGGGCGGCTATTTTCGATCTGGCAAATTGAAGAATAAAGAAACCGTAGTAGTTGGTATCGAGCAAGCGGTGAGTGCATTTCTCGGACTGTTTTCAGGAAAAAACATTGGCAAAATGGTTGTGAAGCTGGACTAGAGTGAATCACAATTTAGGTCTTGCACATTTGAGAGATATACAAAATCATATTTGTGCTGATTACGATCGCCTCTCTAAAAAATCGACCAACCAGCGATCGCTTATCCATCTCCATAAATAGCGATCGCCCTTCTAAAAAATCAATCAAACAGCGATCGCCCATTCACCAAAAATCAAAATGAGGCGATCACCAGACTGTTTAAGCTGATTTTAGGTGAGTGACTGGAATTTGCTCAGTTCTCTCAGGAGAGCTTTTCCCAGTGGCAACGGCATTAACTGCATGAAGGATATCGGCTGAATAGTAGCGATTACGGCAATTATCACAAACACCAATTGTTACATCTTCGAGGATGACAAATCTATCCCTATGTTTGAACATTTGCTGTTTAACGCTTCGTGGTTGAACTGTTCCTTCACAATATTCGCATTGATATCCATACAACATAAAATTAGACCTCAAGTTCAGTAATTTCATAAACTGTGATGATTAGATAGCGTCCGTTACCAAGAAAACGTCCAACTACTCCAACAGATGTTTGTTGATCTAGTGCAGTTCCAGCTACCACATATTTTGTACCTCTATGATCGTCTTTTTCTACTCGAATAATACGACCAGTCAAAACTGATTCTTCAATATCCAAGATAGTCAGCAGATCTTCTGCCATTTCCTCCATTGCATGGGCAGTCATATCATATTGACGGAGACGAATCTTTTCTCTGATGCGGTAAATGTCGTTTGGTGGCACTTGTTAGTTACGATCGTCTGGCTAATAATAGCAATTTATTCGTACTCCTCTCCTTGTTTTGTCGCCCCATAGCGATCGTCTATCCATTCCCATAAAACAGCGATCGCCCCTCTAAAAATGAATTAATCAGCGATCGCCTAAAGGTGGGCATTGCCTCTTGTTATTAACCAACGTTCAAGAGATTGATGGCTTTCACCACTACGTTTTCCTGCCAGTAACCCTTCAATACCTATATGTTCATCTAGATCAAGCCATTCAATTGCATAGCCATCTCCCAATAGTTGCCAATTCTGTCTTTCTTTGTGAGAAGCATATAGCAAGCGTGGATACCATGATAATGGAATAATTAGACTTCGCCCATCTACTAACTCGACAACTAGTTTCTCATCAGTCACATTTATCTGATTTACAAGGGGTTCCGTATCAAGTGTCAAAGTAGTCATGCCATGCCTCCATTAGTGTTTGGTTATGTTCCTCGACAAGCTGAGAAATATCGTTTAATTCGTGATCTTTAAATCCTCGATTTTTTGACAGCTTAACGGGGCTAAGCCAAAATTTGGCTAACTGGCGATCGCGTTTAATGTGAATGTGGGCTGGTTCGTCTCTATCTGAGCTAAAAAAGATAAAACTATAGGGACCAACTTGAAGGGCTGTAGGCATTTTAAAAGTGTTGCTGGTATTTTTCTAGTCTATCACCCAACTTATCCAACGATTTGATTGGAGATCGCCCCTCTAAAAAAATCAATCAAACAGCGATCGCCCCTCTAAAACACAATCAACCAGCGATCACCCCTCTAAAAAAGCAAACAGCGATCGCCTATTCATCAAATTATTCAACACAGGGTGTTGCTGGCTTAAGTATGAAATAGATAAATCTCAGAAATTATAGGTTAGTCTAAGTCTGACTTCTAAGCTTTAAGAAATCTTTGCTTCATACTAAACTCTGCAACGCCTGGTTTTCTAGTAATTCTTGTCCAAGATAGCGATCGTGATTTTCACTCCAGTCAGGAATATCGCTACGAAAAGCGCCTATAAATTCTTCTAAAGGAGATCATCAGCAAAATTTTCTATGCTTTGTCCCAACAGTTTAGTAATTAGCTCTTGTGGGGATTGTCCTGCTTTTGCGGCAGCTTTTTGCAAAGGCTCGTAGATATTTTGTGGCAGCTCTAGGGTGATTGTGGTCATAATTTTAGCCAAGTTAGCCTTTAGTTTTCATTTTATCAGATCGCCCCAAATCTCAATCAAAAAGCGATTGCCCTCTCAGCAAACCAACAACATCACAAAGCGATCGCTCCTATATATCTATCAAACAGCGATATATTTAATGTATTGACATTATGTATTTCTCTTAGTTACAGTAGAAATATGGACTTTGAATGGGATAACAAAAAGAACAACGCCAACATTGCTAAGCATGGAATTGATTTTGAGTTTGCCAAGGAAATTTTTTCGGGTATTTGGATTTCAAAACCTGACAATCGCAAAGATTATGGCGAATCTCGTTTTATTGCCCTTGGTAGCTTGGAAGAGTTTGTACTCCTTGCTGTCTATACTTTGCGAGGTCAAAGAATACGTCTCATTTCTGTAAGGCTTGCAAATAAAGAAGAAAGGAGGATTTATCATGGCTATATCGAGAGAAGAACAACTGAAAATCCTTGGTCGGATGAAGGATTCTGATATTGACTATACGGACGCTCCAGCGACAGATACTGACTTTTGGGAAGATGCAACGGTTAATATTCCATCTGTCAAGGTTCCTGTTACGTTGAGACTTGATCCGAGTGTTTTAGCTTGGTATAAGCAACAAGTTCCACGCGGTTATCAAACTCTAATCAATAATGTGCTACAAAAATATATGACAGATCATCAAGCATGAAATTGAATTGTGCGATCGCCTAAATCATCCACACTTCCACCACACAAGCGATCGCCCCTCAACAATCAAACAGCATCAAACACAAGTTAAAATGAGGGAAGTCCCAACATACACAACTACTAAACTTTAAAATGAGATTTGAGTGGGATGAACGTAAAAACCAGATTAACCTCAATAAACATGGATTTAATTTTGTTGATGCTCACTTAGTTTTTAATATGCCGATGGTTGTTGAACTTGACGAAAGAGAAAATTATGGTGAAGATCGGTATATCGGTATTGGTTTACTTCAAGGTCGAGTTGTAGTCATGGTCTACACAGAACCTGATGAACAAACAGTTAGGATTATTTCACTACGAAAGGCACTATCTTATGAACGTAGATACTATGAACAATACCTCGCAGACTGATTGGGAAAGAATTGATGAAATGATGGATGAAGATATTGATACATCTGATATTTCTCCTTTGTCGGCAGAGTTTTGGGCTAAAGCAAAATTGAGAAGTCCTAAACAAATTACAACATCAGTGCAGATTGATTCTGAGACTTTTGCATGGTTTCAATCGCAAGGAGAGAATGCAGATCAACAAATGTCCGTTGCTTTAAAAATCTATGCAGAAGCGCATAAGTCTTATGTCACAACGACAAAGGCTTAAAGTCTTTTGATCGCCTCTCAATAAACCAATAACATCAAAAGAGCGATCGCCTAAATATCCACACTTCCACCTCACAAGCGATCGCCCCTCAACAAACCAACATCAAAAAGCGATCGCTATCCTTATTCTTTGCGGACTAGTTTCTCAAAAACGAACTGTACCAAGGTATCCTGATATCTATCCCTATTTCTAAAATGCAGGCTAAAATGTCAATCCATCCAAAATGATATACTAAAAGAGAATGATATACAGCGCTAAAAACCAATGTTAAATATAAACCAACCTAAGTTGTTTGGACACCCTTACGGAAAATTTTCTCAGGAGAAAGAAACAATAGCAGTAACATTCAACAACATATTAGGTTCTGATGTGGAATCTGACATCCCAGACATAGGGCAAACTTTCTCGTTTAGAGGAAAATTCTGGACTATTTTAAGTAAATTCCCTGGAGGTACAATCCGCGTGGGAGCTACGGGTCAGAAGTACATAGACTACATGATAATAGCCAAGATAACAACCGAGCCACAAAATCCAGAAACAGAGTCAATCCCTTGAGCCAAATCCCTCGTTTAGACAAAGGTTCTCTAAGATAAATCTTGTGTTCTATCTCTTAGAGCGCAACTCCATAATTTAGAAGTGGGTCAAACGATTCTGGTTCACTTTGCCAAACTCTAAGAAGTAGCAAGTTTGGAAATTAGTGGTATTGCCAAACGAGTACCGAGTAATATTTGTGATGCTGTAACTATTAGGGGAGATGAGAATAGAGGAACTGATATTGGAGGGAAAATGGAAATAGCTAACATAGTTAGTGTGTAAAATGCTGCTGTACTGATAGCAGTTTTTATAGCTGAATCCTGAATGTATGTAATGAATTGATCTAGTGTAATTTCTTGCCTTACCAGTTCAATTGCATGAACTCCATTTTCTGCGATTTCATCAATCAAAACCGCTATAACAGTAGCCTTAGTTCCAAGTTTGAGAATGGTTTTGCTATTTTGAACAATAGCTTCTGCTCCATTACGGAACATACTGCGAATGACTTCAATTTGTTTTGCGTCAGCACTTCCACGCGCTTTGTTTACTTTGCGATTTTCCCAGTAGACATTACTAGGATCAGCACTGCCACCATTAGGGCGTTGCACAAATGAAAGCTGAATGAGTAAATATAAAGATAACGAGTTTAAGCAATGAAAACCCATGAAATGTCCAAAGTGTGGTTCATCCCATATTCGTAAGAACGGGAAACGAGGAGACAAACAAAATCATATTTGTG
>JANXUJ010000096.1 GCA_025356295.1 Cyanobacteriota bacterium | reverse complement strand
CGCTTCGCGCCCGCAACACAATTATTAAAAGAATTACTTTGCAGTACTACCAAAATTAAGAGCCAAAAATTAAGAGCCAAAAATTAAGAGTTTAGGGTGAGCAGCGTCAAACGCTGTAAATTTCTAATATTGTCTAATATTGTTGGGTATGAAACTTCCTAACTTGCTAATCATTTTGGGAGCGATCGCTCTTCCCTTCGCTCTCTTTGCCGTAAAAAAAGCTATGTCTGCTCCATTACCCGTCGGATTTCCTGCCCCCACGACCAACGGCAAGATCGAAGTTAAGCAATATCCTGCCTATCGTTCTGGCACATATACCTATGAAGGCGACTTTAATCAAGCAACTAGCTCTTCCTTTAATCCCCTATTTCGACATATCAGTAGTAATAACATCTCGATGACTGCTCCTGTCGAAGCTCGCTATCCAGCCTCAACTATTGATCAGCCCATCCAAAAAGGCAAAGCTAAAGTCTCTTTTTTATACAACAATAATTCTGTCGATCCCCAACAAGTATCGCCAGATATTGAAGTAGAAGATCATGCACCGATGCTAGTTGTGAGTTTGGGAATACAAGGAGCATATGGCTACGCGAGCTATCAAGAGAATGTCGCTAAGTTAAAGCAATGGCTAGCTGATCATCTAGAATATGAAATTGCGGGGGAGCCGAGAGAATTTCTCTACGATTCACCTTACACTCTTTCCCCATTAAAACGTCGCGAAGTCCAAATTCCCATTCGTAAAAGAACTTGGGTCGCCGCTTCGCGGCGACCTAAGTTTTAATTATGGAATAAACGGGATAAATTGCCTGAGAAATTTACGCAATCTCAATAAATCAATTACTTCGCGTACTTTGGGTGATACCAAGTCTTCAGGAGGAATACTATCAAGCGATCGCAGTTTTTCCATGAGTTCGACATATTCAGCAGCCGTTAGTTGTTTGCCATCGATTGGCGATCGCGCATCGGTGTAGATTTCGGCGCGAAGGACTTCTTCGGGTGTATCTTCTGGCAAATACGGGGTTGATGGCATTTCTGCAAATATGGCGCTAGGGATGAGCGGCAAGCTGATCCATGTACTTATCAAAGCGGCGATCGCGATTCTGCAATTTTTAGCGACCCAATCGGTTCGGCACATCATCACATCCTCCTGGAATAGTTTTGCGAGATTTTTTGCCACCCCATGCCGATAAATATTGACGTGATTCTTCGGATAGATCAATCGCCTTACTAAAGTCGGCATCTTCCACCACTGCTCCCGTATATGCACCCGTCTCGAAATTGGGAAGATGATTGCGATCGCGTGGAGATGCAGTTTCTAGATTGCCATAAAATAATTTGATGCGACTAAGATCAGTACCGCGTAGATTTACTTTCGCCAAAATCGCGCCGCTAAAGTTGGTTCCTGTAAGATCGCAATTATTAAAATTTGCCTTAATCAAGTTAGCGCCACTCAAATCCGCATTCCGTAAGTCAGTGTTATTGACATCACGACCTGCCAACATCATTCCCAAATTAACTACTCTCACTCCGTTGGCAAGATCAACTACATAGCCGCCAGTTCCGTCAAGAATCGGACGACCGAGCAATCCATCACGTTTGAGTGGAGTCAATAGATTGGCACTAGATAAAAAGCGAATGATTTTAGCACGCCCATCCGCATTGCATCCACCGAGTAACGCTGCTGTTCTTGCTTGAGCGATCGCTCTTTCCAACGGCCAATCTTCTAATTGTCCCTGCGGATCGAGAACTAGGTCAGAAATCCCTTGGAAATAAGAGTCAATCGTTTGTTGTTGAGTGATGACATTTTGTTGACCCGTCAAGGTTTCTGATATCTGATTTTGTCGCCAAGCTACCCACACGGCCAAAATTGCGATTAAAATCTGCCCTACTGCCCCCAGAGCATCCCATTTTAGGCTATCAAACCACCGTCCAAATACCGTATCAAGCCCTGTGACATGCGCCATGATTAAGACGGTAATTCCAGCTAAAAAGCTAGATACAGTTATGTCCCAATGCTCTCCTAGTGGTGACTCAGCGATCGCACTCAACATCGGTGGCAAGATGATCGGCAAGATGATCACTGATGTCACACCGAGACTGATATAAACCAGTTCATCGCGATCTAAATACATGGCAACAGTAGCAATCGCGATCGCCACTGTTGCCATGATCAAGAAAAATACTTTAAGCCGAGAGTTGGGTAGAGCCAATCTAATTCATCCTAGTAACGATAGAAATATACCGCAATCCATTACCGCGATCCATAAAAGCAAATAGGCGATCGCGCAAATTATTTCTTCTTGGTGTTGCCGTAGGGTGTTTGCAGTAGAATGGGGTTAGATTTTTTATTCATTGCTGCTATGAGTCAAACTGATAACCTTGAAGAGCGATTTCGTGAGCTAGAGCGCGAAGTGATGAGCAACAAGCAACAGTCAACCAATCAAACAAACAACCAAACTCACAATCCTGACAAACGCGCTGAGCCTGAATTTGTCGCCGTTGGTCAAAGTGTTGATGCTGCCAAAACTAGCGTGGGTAGTCTGATTAGTTGGGTAAATAGCCTAACTGGCGTAACCAAAGTTGCCGCAATCGTGGTGATTGGTTTAGTTGTATTTACAGTCATAAACTTTGCATTTAAATTACTAGCCGCCGCCATCTCCATCGGCGTTATGGCGCTAGTAGGATTTATTTTGTATAAAGTATTCTTTGAGCCAACCCCAACTACATAACTGCTCATCAGGATTTATTCTTATGACTATTTCTCGCGCATCGCGCCGACCGATTCAGCCAAAGTTACGCTCGATGCCATTACGGAAGACTCCTTCGGCGATATATATTCAAATGCACCAACTCGCTAACGAAAAAGAACGCTTGCAAACCGAACTCGTCCGAGTATGCGATCGCCAACAACAAATTAGCGATCGCCTAGCTGAACTTGATCGCAACCTCGCCCAACTAGATAGCGAAGTCGAAAATAGTGCGGTGAATGCAGATATGTCTGAGGCACAATTTGTAAATAAAATCAAAGCGAAACCAATCGAGCGCATCCAAACAACTCGTGGCGTAACTTATGACAGTATGACAATCGAGTACTAAGCTTTGCGCCACCTATCCTAATTAAGTCCAAACAAAGAAGCACCCATCGGGTGCTTCTTTGTTTGGACTCGAATGGCTATAATGAATGTAGAACAATCTAAACACACCAAAATGAGCAAAAACAAAGAAAAATCAACTGATAAAGAGCCATCTAGCAATATCAATATCGGTATTGCTCAAGATGATCGCACTGCGATCGCTGATGGACTCTCGCATTTGCTAGCCGATACATATACTCTCTATCTCAAAACCCATAACTTCCACTGGAACGTGACAGGTCCGATGTTCAATACATTACACCTCATGTTTGAAGTGCAATATAACGAACTTGCCCTAGCCGTTGACCTGATCGCGGAACGGATTCGCTCTCTTGGCTGCCCCGCACCTGCAACCTATTCTGCCTATGCCAAGCTAACTTCGATCCCTGAAACCGAGGGCGTACCCAAAGCGACAGAAATGATCAAGCTATTGGTCGAAGGACAAGAATCAGTGGTGCGGACTGCGCGTTCCATTTTTCCGATCGCTGACAAAAACAATGATGAGCCAACCGCTGATCTGTTGACCCAAAGGATGCAAGTTCACGAAAAAACCGCATGGATGCTTAGAAGTTTGTTAGAAGAATAAACTTTTTGTTTGCGCCGCCCGATATAGCCGCCCGATATAGCCGCCTGATATATATGGAGCGGCGCAAATTACGATAGGATCAGCTTCTAGAACGTTAGCATCTCCATCAAATTTGAATAATCCGCTCCTTCTAATAGTTTTCCCAATATTTTTTTTGCTAATCCAAGTCCCCTCGACACTTGTATTGCTAAAGCGTCTTAGTACCGCCCGCGATCGCACTGCTCCGTTATTACCACTCGCGCCGCTAGAAGAAGAGTTTGCCAAGCAAAATCCTCAAGTCTCGATTGTTATTCCCACTCTGAATGAGCGCGATCGCTTACCAACTTGTCTAGAAGGCTTACGCGATCAAACTGCCAAAGAAATTATCATCGTGGATAGCCGATCGCAGGACGGTACACCCGAATATGTCAAAGAATTACAAAAAGATTTTCCGATTCCTTTAAGGCTAATTACCGATGATCCTTTGCCAGATGGCTGGGTTGGTCGTCCGTGGGCGCTGCATACTGGCTTTCTCAATAGTGATCCAACTAGCAAATGGGTACTAGGTATTGATGCTGATACAATTCCGCAAAAGGGATTAGTCGCTAGCTTTGTCCAGAAAGCAACTACCGATGATTTTGATATTGTGTCACTTTCGCCGAAATTTATTCTCAAGACCGCAGGTGAGCAATGGTTGCAGCCAGCTTTATTGATCACCTTGATTTTTCGATTTGGCGCAACAGGCGATCGCACTCAGTTTACTGAAAATCGAGTGATGGCAAATGGTCAATGTTTTTTATCAAAACGTGCGAAGCTAGTCGAGCTAGATGGCTACGAACTTGCCAAGTCATCATTTTGCGATGATGTCACTCTCGCTAGAGCCGCAGCCCAACGTGGCGCAAAAGTCGGCTTCCTCGATGGAGCCGCCCTAATGCAAGTACGAATGTATACATCCATGCAAGAGACATGGCGCGAATGGGGGCGATCGCTTGATCTTAAAGATGCCTCAACTCCCATGCAAACCTTTGCCGATTGTGTCTTGCTCACTGCCGTTCAGGGTTTGCCTTTACTGATTTTAATTACGCTCTCAATTTGGCAGCTAGCCCCATCGATATTAATCAACAGCCTATTCTGGCTAAATGCTTTTCTAGTATTAATTCGCTGCTTACTTGTATTCGGCATTCGCACTAGCTATACCGAAGTTGGTTTCTGGTTTTGGCTATCTCCTCTCGCCGATCCCTTTGCCATAATCCGCATCTGGATATCTGCCCTCACCAAACCTAAAAGCTGGCGTGGACGCACCTACACATAAAAAATTTGCTAGTGATCTAAAGGTTGGGATAAGTGGCGCAAAGCGCCACCTGTCATCCTTAAGTTTGAGATTGCCGTAATAAGATAATTTGTTGATTTTGAAGCGATCGCACATCTTCTAAACTTGCTTCAACTGATTGCAAAATCTGAGCAACAGTTTGCTGCTTAGTTTGATTCCCATCACAAGCCATTAAGAACTTCCATTCTGAGTCACTGATTTTGGCGATTTGATAGTTATAGTCAAAAAATTGCGGACTCTCACGCCAGCTATAAATGCAAGGACTTGGCTCAGGAATAGCGGCTAACAATACTTGATCATCTTGCCAATCTTGTTTCGCAATCGGTTTACGTCCTAAAAAGAACTCATAATGAGAAATAGTTTGCGGATCGAGAAGCTCAATTAGGCGATAGAGATCGCGTTCGGTGAGATGTTGCGATCGCGCGGTTAGTTCAGGAGACTTGCCAATCACACGGTTTAAATCCCAAACTTGAGGATTGGAGAAGCCAAGAAATTCTAAACCTGACGCATCAATTAATTCAAATAGAGTATTGATGTTGTAATCAATCTCTTGCGGATGCACATACATATCCGCAAAACAAGCATCCTGTTGATTTTCAAAAGCCCAGCGCTCTTGCTCACGGCGGCGCAGACAGTTTGTTTCTGGAAGAGTGGCAAATATTTCTCGCCCTACAGCTACACCATCTTTGTAATCGCCGCGTTGATCGCCTTGCAATAGTGCGATCGCCTTTTGCATCAAACTAATTTCCCAACGCCCTAACTCACCATAGACAAAAATATGCAGCAATCCACTAGGAGCTAATTTTCTCGCCAAAGTCTGAATACCACGAATCGGATCGGCTGTGTGGTGCAGCACTCCCACAGAGTTGATTAGATCAAACTCTCCTTCTAATTGGTCAGCATCAAACAAACTCAGATGATGGAATTCGACTCGATCTGCTCCTGATCTTTGGCAGCGTTCTTTGGCTACGGCGAGAGTTCCTTCACTCAAATCAATACCGACCACTGATGCTTCGGGATTGAGATGGACTAGATATTCGGTACTTACACCCGATCCGCAGCCAGCATCGAGAATGCGAATATTATCTTTAGCAGGCTTTTGACCAGTACAGAAATTATGGGCTGCTTGCCAATTCCAGCGCCAATTATATCCAGGTGGTGGCTCGTCTAAAATTGGTTCGGGCGGGAAGGGATAGGTATTGTAGAGTTTGGCTACGGCTTCGCTGACTTGGGGATCGGACATGATGATAATTGAGGAGCTTTACAGGCATTGCTAGCATGATGCTATCATGAATTAGAGGCGACTCAAAGCGCTGCTTCTAATTTCTTAAAAATAAGCCTTAAAAATGAGAGAGCGTCAAATGGCTGCCATTACTATTCGTAATATCTCTGAAGAATTAGTTGATCGGATCAAGTTTTTAGCAGAACAAAAAGGAGTTTCGATGGAACAGGAAGTTCGCAATCTTCTACAAATACGTTATGGTCAACGTTCAAAGGTAATCGAGCGTATTCAGCACCGAGCCGAGAGCTTGCCAACTGCACAAGAGAGCCATGTCCAAGCATGGAAGAATTTAGGGCGGCAAATTTAGGATAGGACAGGCATAAATGATAATCGATACAATGGTGTTTGCTTATGCGTTACTCCATGTGGAAGGGAAGTATGATCAAGCGATCGCAGCTTTAGCATCGACAGATCAAATTGTTGTTCCAGATTCATTATTTGTAGAGCTAGGCAATGTGGTCTGGCAATGGATAAAATTTCAGCAATTGCCATTGCAAACTGGACTTGACACTATGAGAGATGCGGAATCTTTAATAGATTTAGTGATTCCCATCTCTCAAATCCGTGATGCGGCTCTAGAGCTGGCTGTGATTGCTGATCATCCTTTTTATGACACTTTATTTATAGCCGTTGCAATCCAAATCGATACAAAAGTTTTGACATTTGATCGCAAGTTGGCTAACAAGTTTAGCGATCGGATTATCTTGCTAACCTAGCGGAGACTACCCTAGTAAATCTCTACTTCTTAAATCCTGTAATCATCTCCAATCGCGATAAAGCGCTAGTTGCTGACTCCCGTACATAAGAATCCGCCGCTTCATTGTTAATAATTGCTTGCAGAACCTCAATACCACGAATATCACCAATCGAAGCGATCGCATTCACCAAAGAAATCGCCAAAGCAGGATTATCTGTCTCTTGTAAAGCTTCAATCAAAATATGTACCACAGGCTCACCAATCTCACCCATCGCCATCACCGCTGCAATATTCACGACAGGATTAGCATCTTGCAGAGCTACCTTTAAACCTTGCACACCTTCATCGGAAAGCGGCTGATCAGGATGACAAATTACTACTTGCGCGATCGCTTTCGCAGCACTGCCCCGCACTGTCACATTTTCACTATTGAGCATCGCGGCGACTAATGGAGTCACAGCTTCATGTCCAATCTCGCCTAATGTTTTGACAGCAGCGCGGCGATAATTTGTATCATCATCATCAAGGATGCTCATCAACTTTGCGATAGTTTCGGCATCATAATTTTCGGCAAGTTCCCACATCGCTTGATTGCGTAGATTGGGATTGGGATGTTTGAGTTGTTGGAAGAGAGTTTCAGTTGACATAAAGTTTTAGTTATCAATTTTAGCTACTAAGTGATCGCCCTACACTCTAACGGTACGACCTTTCGGGGCGAGATGAAAGTATTTCTCAATTAAAAAAAAGGAAGTACTCCTTTAAACAATTCCCAAATACTCTTGTCTTCTAAGTTGTTAGAATCAGTATCCTTACTATCTAGGGGATATTTGAAATCTAGAAGCAGCACAATTCTAGTCTGAGTGCCACGATTCCATGCTTCATGCTCAGTTGTATCGTCAAATATAAGAGTTTTTCCCTCTTGCCAACCGCGCGTTTCTGTACCCACCCTCAAGGCGCAACCGTCGCAGCCAATCAAGCCTAAATGACAGCGTAATACTCCATCAGGATAGCCAGTGTGTGGCGTGATATGTGTGCCGACCTTGAGCGAAGAAAAACCTGCGGTGACAAGATGCGGAATTTGTTCAATTAGTTGAGTGGTTTCGGGACAAAGTTGGCAGTTTTTATCGAGTTTCATTCCAAATGCATAAAGACCAAATATATCCCAACCATCTTTATAAAGATGCTTTTCAGGCCATTTGACAAAACTGCGATCGCTTAGTTGTTCGAGTTCGCGGCGGATAGTAATCCAATTGGCTTCTAAGTCAGCAGTAAATGGAAAATCTTGAGAGCTTTTATACATGTTTATAATTACAAATAAGAAGAAATATCCTGCGCGAAGCGCGAGATATTATTTATTACTAAGCGGCGATAACTCCTACTAAGCGATCGCCTGATTATTAATTACCTGATTATTGATTGTACTAGTGACATCGATCAATTCGTCTTCAAAACTAACTTGGGCGCGATTAGTTTTGCCACCAATATATAAGCGATCGCCAACTTGCAAAGCCCATATTTGCGAGTGACTAATATAGCTCATCATCACACCCAGCATCAATAACCCAAATCCAGCATATACAATCGGAATCCCTGGATCAGCTTTGATTTGTAAACCCGTACTACCGATCGCTTCTTTTAAGGTAAATGTGATCCCATTTACTTCTGCACTTCCATTAGTGCGAACTGTGGTGAGCAGATTTCCTTGCTCGTCATAAATCAAGAATGTACCTTGCAAGTCTGGTGTAATCAACGTAATTCCTGCACTTAAATCAGGCTTAGTGGGAATCCATGTCCCCCAAACTTGACGACCACCAGTTTGTGACTCCAGCTTACTGACTGGCAATTGCAAAATGGGACTATTATTGAGCGTAAACCTTACAGCATGAATATCCCAATTAGCTTGATAGAAGCTAACACCTTTGTATTTCAGCGGTTTATTGACATGAATAGTTTGGCGATCAACTTCTTTGCCATCTTTATCAAGAACTGACAAATCAGAATAGAACTGATCGATACTTCCTTTAGCTGTGTAATCAATCCAAAAGCGATTGACTCTAACCGACCAGTCTTTGGGAACTTGTTGCGCCGACCAAGCTCCTGCCTCAGTAATATTTTTGACTTGAAAGGTATCACCACTAGGAACCATCTCTTGAGCAACAAAGCCTGTCAGCGAACCCCAGATCGAACCGATTAGCACCAGTAACATACTGGCATGAACAATGATTGGTCCAATCCTGCCAACTAGCCCTTTACGCGCATAGAGGCGATCGCTTTCTTGATGAACTTTATAGTTTTTAGCTCGCAAAGACTGCGCTAGATGATCGAAATTGCCGCCGACAATTTCTGTCGCGAGCGGAAGCTTGGCAAAACTTTGCGGTTTGGTGTAGTAAAACCAACGTTTGGAAGCTTTGAGAATCGGTAGTTGACGATTGAAGGTGCAAGCGGTGAGGCTCGTCCCAAACAAAATCAGCAGCGAGAGAAACCACCAACTGCCATAGACGTGATCTAATCCGATCGCGGAAATAACCTGATAAGTCAAAAAGCCGAATAATGCAGGATGTTCAGGATAATTTTCGCGATAAAAATCGATGGGTTGTCCCTGCTCGATCACTGTGCCGAGAATGCTAAATAGGGCAATCAGTAACAATAAAATGATCGCTACTTTAAGATTGGCAAGCAGCGCCACTACTTGATGCCGCCAAATCTGGTTTGCTTGAAATCGGATTTTTTGAAACACGTCACGCATACGATTACTACTTCTCGCATTTGATCTTATCGCAGGTTGCCAGAAAGTAGAGGATCGTCAAATTCAGGTTAAAGTTAAACCAGATATTTAAGAGTGTTAGGAGCTTCAGACTATGTCACAAGGTAAAGAAACTACAGTTTTAGTGTTGTCGTTGCTAGTCACAGCAGGTATTGCGGGCGGTGGCTACTGGTTCTTTTCGCAACAGGCAAAACCCACAGCAGGAATACAATCCCCGACTTCTACTGGAGCGCCTAATGGATCACCAAAATCAACGATAGTAAGTCCAAATAACGCCCCAACTTCAACTAGCTTAAATCTCGATACATCTTTACCAAATCCAAACGTTTTGGAGATCGATGGCAGCACGACAATGGTTGCTCTGGTCAAAGAAATGCGTAATGCTTATAGTCAAGTTAATCCAAATATTCCTACTACCTTTGGCTTACCTGATGGCAAACCAGGCGGTTCTAGTCAAGGTTTACAAAATCTGATTAATGGAACTGTAGCGATCGCCGCAAGTTCGCGTCCTCTCAAAGCGGCTGAAGCACAGTCAGGTATCCAGTTAGTACCGATCGCTAAAGATGCGATCGCGGTTGTTGTTGGCATTAACAATCCGTTTAAAGGTAACTTAACCAAAGATCAAGTCCGCGATATCTATCAGGGCAAGATTAACAATTGGTCACAGGTTGGCGGTACTAACTTACCAATTAAAATAATTAATCGGGCTACGACCAGCGGCACAAGAGAAGCATTTCTAGACATAGTTCTGCTCGGTCAAAGCTTTGCACCTGATAGTCCTAACTTCATCACTTGGCCTCAAGATGAAACCACGGCGATCTTGAGAGAAATGGGTAATAGTGGTATCAGCTATGCCACAGTCTCTCAGGTCGAGAAACAAGAAATTGTGAGGATTGTAGCGATCGATGGCGTGAATCCGACTGATGTCGTGGCGGTAAAAGCGGGTAAATACCCGATTAGCCGTAGTTTGTTTTTAGGTGTAAAGAAGATAACCAGTCCCGCGGCTAAGCAATTTATTGAACTTGCGCTCTCGCCACAAGGACAGCAGATTGTTCAGAAATTAGGATTTATTCCTCTCTTATAATGGTGATTAAGTACCTCGTCATAATTAAAAAAC
>JANXUJ010000094.1 GCA_025356295.1 Cyanobacteriota bacterium | reverse complement strand
TATAGATTTTGGCTTTGGTTTTATATTTAATTATGCTTAGATACTTTGCGATCGCGATTCAAAACTTAAACACATAGAATAAAACTATATATTAGTGATAAAATCATAGACTATTTTCTATGGTTGTGTTACCACATGAGTTACCGCTTATCTGATTCTCGATTAGCAAATCATATAACCTTGCACCAGTTACAAGTTTTTGAGGTGGCGGCTCGTCATAAAAGCTATACGCGTGCAGCCGAAGAGCTATTCCTTACTCAGCCAACCGTGTCTATGCAGATCAAACATCTGACTAAGGCGATCGGAATCCCTTTATTTGAGCAAGTTGGGAAGCGGTTGTTTTTGACTCAGGCTGGTCGAGAGTTATTGACTACCTGTCAAGAAATTTTTGGACGCATATCGCAGTTTGAAATGAGTGTTGCGGACATGAAGGGATTGAAGCAGGGACACTTAAAAATCACGGTGGTGACAACTGCAAAATATGTGATTCCACGTTTACTTGGTCCTTTTTGTCAGCGCTATCCAGGTGTGGAAATATCGTTGAAGGTAACAAATCATAGCGGCGTTTTAGAAAGATTAGCCGAAAATAAAGACGATTTATATATCCTTAGCGATGTTCCAGACGAGCCTGATGTCCAGTCCCATCCATTTTTACCAAATCCGTTAGTCGTGCTAGCAAATCACGATCATCCTTTAGCAAATGAAAAAAATATTCCTATTCAAAAATTAGCCGAATTACCTTTTATCACTAGAGAATCAGGCTCAGGAACAAGGGGATACGTCCAAAGACTATTTGATGCTCATAAAATCACTCCCAAAGTCAAGATGGAGCTTGCTAGTAATGAGGCGATTAAACAAGCGATCGCTGGCGGTTTAGGTATCTCGATTTTATCGAGACATACGATCGCTTTAGAGGGAGCCTCTGGACAGATTGCAATTTTAGATGTCGAACATTTTCCAATTCCTTGTCACTGGTATGTGATTCATCTAGCGGGTAAGCAGCTATCAGTTGTGGCTCAGGCTTTTTTGGAATATTTGCAAACTGAGGGCAAGCAGATTGCGGAAGATACGTCATGGTAAAAAGCACCAAGTTTGGCAAATTCAAACTTGGTGCTTTAGTTAATTCTTTTTAAATATGAAGGCGGCACCCAGATTTGAACTGGGGGTGAGAGTTTTGCAGACTCCTGCCTTACCACTTGGCCATGCCGCCGAACGGGTAATGATTATAGCAAATTAGTTGACTTGTTGCAAACAACCCCAAAAATGTTTATTTCAGGCAAAGCGTGAAATAAACATTTTTGGGGTTTTACAGTGCTGTATTGCCATCACCCTGATCTTCCCAAATCTCAATATCAAGATCGTTAAGATAGGCGATCGCGGTTTTAATCTGAGCCATATTTCCTTTAAGAGTGAGATGAAACCAGCCACTGCCAGCATTTACGCCTAGAGTTGCTGAAACAATATTCACAGTCACGCCACATTGCGAAGTTAATTGCGAAATAATTGGTTCGCTATGCAATTCTTCAGGAATGCGTAGCCGTACATTGTGTGCAATAGGGCGGGTATCAGTAGTCATCATGGAAACTCCTTTTTGATTCTTTTTTGATTTTTAGTCTTAAGCTTTGTCATGGCGAGGATTATGAGTTTTACGTTCTAAAATCTCTTTTAATACCAATGTCACTACGGCAAGTAGAGCGAGTAAAACTGCAGCTGAATAAGCGATCTCAGTCTCGTATTGCTTATAAGACTCTTCCACAAATAGCGGTAAGCTCTGAGTCTTGCTCGCGATATTGCCTGACACAACAGAAACTGCCCCAAACTCTCCCATTGCTCTGGCATTGGTTAGCACTAAGCCATAGAGCAAACCCCAACGCACATTCGGAATGACCACGCGCCAGAAAATCTGCCAATCGTTTGCGCCCAGAGTTCGGGCAGCTTCTTCCTGCTCACTCCCCATTTCTTCGAGGACGGGAATAAGTTCCCGCGCGATGAAGGGCATACTGACAAAGATGGTGGCAAGTAACATGGCAGGGAAAGCAAAGACGATTTTGACGTTATTGGCTTCTAGCCATGAGCCAAACCAGCCGAGGCGACCATATAGCAGCACAATCATTAAGCCCGCCACGACAGGTGAAATCGAAAACGGTAAGTCAATAATGCTAAGCAATAAAGTGCGTCCAGGGAATCTATGTCTAGCGATCGCCCAAGCTGCACTCAGTCCAAAGATGGTATTTAGCGGTAATGAAATCGCAGCTAAGAGTAGAGTTAGTTTTGCAGCATTTTGAAAATCAGGGCGACTTAGAGTAGCCAGAAAAGGTGCAAATCCTTTATGAAATGCTTGATAGAAAACATTGGCAGCGGGAATTAATAAAACCAGTCCCAAATAAAGAAAAGCGATCGCAATCAGGACGGTCGGAACCCAGCTTTTGTTTTTCTTAATAGTACTTTTAGGAGTATTTTCTAGGGTACTTTCAGGGTTCATAACGTTTGCCCCATGCTTGCAATAGATTAATGGCGATCAGGCTGACAAAGGAAATGCCGAGCATCACTGTCCCGATCACAGTAGCTCCCACATAGTCATATTGCTCTAGGCGCTGGAAAATCAGCACAGGCGAGATCAAATCCTTAAAAGGTGTATTTGAAGCAATAATCACGGTAGAGCCATATTCACCGACCGCACGCGAAAATCCGAGGGCAACACCTGTAAATATTGAAGGCATCAAGGGTGGGACAATCACTTGCCAGAAGGTTTGCCATTGCGTAGCTCCCAATGACCAAGCGGCTTCTTCGATTTCTTTTTCGAGTTCTTGTAGCACTGGTTGAACAGTCCTGACCACAAATGGTAAAGAGATAAAGATCATCGCGATCGCGACACCCCAACGCGTAAAAGCAACTTTAAAAGGAAGCAAAGAGCCAATCCAACCTTTTTCGCTGTAGACCGTGGCTAAGGTCAGCCCTGCAACGGCGGTGGGTAAGGCAAAGGGAAAGTCAACTACGGCTTCGAGGAACCGCTTGCCTAAGAAGTCGTAGCGGACTAACACCCAAGCGATCAAAGTGCCAAATACGCCATTGATCAGAGCAGCGGCAAAAGCAGTCACAAAGGTAACTTCGTAAGTAGCTAAAGCGATCGGGCTAAAAGCAGTTTTGAGAAAGCTATCAAGTGGCTCACTACTTGCCTTTGCCAACATAGCAATGGTTGGCAAAATCAGCAAAAAAGCCAGATATACAAAGGTAATTACCCATGTCCAATGAATTTTGGAGATGGTTTTGAAAAAAGAGTTGGTTAGCGATCGCCCCAAACTAGGGCGCAAAGGCGGCGTTATCGTCATATTTCGGCGACGCTTTTAGCGTTTGATTTGTGATTGGATTTGGTCAAAAATTGCACCGTCTGCAAAAAACTTTTTGTTGATGTCGCTCCAGCCACCAAAGTCTTTGACAGTGGCAAGTTCTTTAACCTGTGGATAAAGCTCAGCAAATTGTTTTTCTTTTGCCACAGTTTCATCAACAGAACGGAAACCTAGCTTAGCAAACTCTGTTTGAGCTTCAGGACTATAAAGATACTGCACAAAAGCTTCAGCAACTTCTCTTGTGTCATGCTTTTTGACATTTTTATCAACGATCGCGATCGGATTATCGATGGAGATATTCACAGCGGGGATCACATAGGTTGCTTTTTGTCCCTTTTGAGAAGCTAAGACAATCTCGTTTTCGTAATTGATTAAGGCATCACCTTGACCCTGCTTGAAGAAAGCATCACTAGCTTCACGCGCATCTTTGGTGAGGATTGGCACATTCTTAAAAACTTTAATTAAAGATTCTTGCGCCTTAACATCGCTACCGCCTTTTTTTGCTGCCGCATTCCACAAGGCGAGAAAGTTCCAACGGGCTACGCCTGAGGTTTTGGGATCGGCTGTGATTAAGCTAACGCCATCTTTTTCAAGGTCTGACCATTCTTTAATACCTTTCGGATTACCTTCGCGAGTGACTAAAGCAGCGACTGATTTGGTCACAATTGAGTTGTTAGGATATTCTTTTTCCCAACCTTTATCGATCAGTCCCGCTTTTTCGATTTTTTCAGTATCAGCCGCTAATGACAAATGCACAATATCAGCCTCTAGACCATCGATGACAGCACGGGTTTGTGAGCCTGAACCGCCATAACTTTGTTTAAAGACAACTTTTTGATTATGTTCTTTTTGCCATTTTTCGACAAACTTGGGAATAACGGCTTCATGAGCTTGTTTGGTTACAGCAAAAGAGACGAGTGTTAATTCAACATCTTTTTTATCGTTTCCTGTTGAGGCTTGCGGCGCGGCTGTGCAAGCTGCGATCGCTACGCTAATTAGTGCGCCCACTAAGAAGAACGAACTAAATCTTTGCCACCATCTGCCAGTCACTTTTCTAACAAATTTCATATGCTTTGACCTACAAAAAGTTAATCTACGATATCTGCATGGGAATACCGTAATTAATAAGATACAATACTTTCTACAAATAAACCAAAAACCAAATAAACCAAAAAAATAGAGATGGCGCTCTGCGCCATCTCTATTTTTTGCTTGCGAATACCTCTGCGATCTATTTAAGTGCGTTTAGAGGCATTTTTTGGCTCTTCATCTGGTGTTGTCACTGGCGGCAACACATTGACTAACACCTTATCGACCCGATTGCCGTCCATATCGACAACTTCAAAGCGCATTCTTTCCCATGTGAAATGTTCACCAACAATCGGAATATGTCTGAGATAGGTCATCATTAATCCGCCAAGAGTATGGTAATTGCGCTCTTCTTCGTAGGGCAAATCCTCGACTTCTAGGACTTCTTTGAGCCGATCGCTAGAAATCATGCCATCGATTAGCCAAGAGCCATCTTCGCGTTGCATTGCCTCTGGATCGCCTTGGCGATCGCTAGATGGCAGATCACCCACGATCGCTTCAAGCAAATCAGTGAGAGTCACCATTCCTTCGACACCGCCATACTCATCTGTCACCATCGCCACGCGATCGCCAGATTGTTTAAACTGCTCTAGTACACTCAAAGCGCTAGCGGTCTCAGCAACATATAAGGGCGGGGTGCTAACTTTCACTAAATCAATGGGATTGCCGTTGATACTAGCGTTGAGAAATTCTCTAATTTCGACAATTCCCACACATTCATCAAGATTTTCTCTTGCCACGGGAAATCGTGAATGCCCACTATTGAGTACTTCGCGTTGAGTTTCCTCAAAGGGAGCATCAACATCGAGCCAGTCGATCTCCGTGCGCGGAGTCATCAGCGCCTTGATTGGGCGATCCCCTAACCGAAACACTCGCTCAACCATGTCATGTTCTGCCACTTCAAACATCCCAGACTCAGCACCCTGAGCGATCATCACCTTGATTTCTTCTTCCGTAACTTGAGACTCTTCAGTGATTTGGATTCCCAATAAACCAAGCAACGCTTCAGTCGAAGCACTGAGTAAATAAACAATGGGAGTACCAATATTGGCAAGAAATCGCATTGATGGCGCGACAGTACAAGCAATTTGTTCAGCATTGCTCATTGCCAGACGTTTAGGAACAAGCTCACCAACTACTAGAGATAAGTAAGTGATGATCCCAACCACGATCACAAAACTTAGAGTTTCGCTATATGGCTTGATCACAGAGACAGTATCTAACGAATCTTTAAGGCTTTTTGCCACTGTTGTACCACCCAAAGCACCGCTCAAAATCCCAATTAAAGTAATGCCAATCTGGGTAGTTGACAAAAAATTATTAGGTGAACTAATCAGTCTTAAAGCGGCTCTAGCTTTAGCATTTCCTTCTTTTGCCCATTGCTCTAGCCGCACTTTGCGAGCAGAGAGAATAGCTAGCTCAGACATGGAAAAGACACCATTAGCAATAATGAGCAAAATGATGAGTAAAGCTTCAAAGGCGAGGGAAGACATTTTTTTGGGGCAAGACGACTTTATGGGAATCGTTTGAGAAATTAATTAATTATAGATATATTGTCACATCAAACTTTGTGTCAAGTTGCTTAAGGCTACAATCAAAGGCTTGAACAAAGCAATTTGGTTGTGAGTGGTTTACAGGCAAGGGGCTTAAGCCCCTTGTTCAGATAAATTCGGACTAAAATTAGAAAATTAGCGGC
>JANXUJ010000108.1 GCA_025356295.1 Cyanobacteriota bacterium | reverse complement strand
CGGGCTTTGCCCGCCGAAACAATTTTGGGTTTTATATGCGCGATCGCAAGACTTGTAAACTGCCACCCGCATAAAGTTGACAAGATTCGACTTTAAAACCAGATTTACTGAGAAGCTGAGTGAGATCAGTTCTCAATAACTGCCAAGCAGTCTCCGTCTCAAATAGCCATAAAAAAGTGGCTATAGGTAGCCAAAACAACGGGTTGGTGGGGCGGTGGAAATCGATAATGATGAACTGTCCTGCGGGAGTCAAAATCCGATTTACTTCTTGGATGATTTGCTGCAACTGCTCTGCATCCATCTCGTGCATCGCCGTATTTGTAATCACCAGATCGAATTGGCGATCGCTAAATGGCATCTTTTCCGCAAAAGATTCTACATATTCGGCTTGCGGTACATTTTGTTTGGCACGTCGAATTGCGATCGGTGAAGCATCCAAACCCGTGACATTTTGAGAATGCTTGACCAGTTCTCTGGTTGCCTGTCCTGCGCCACAACAGAGATCGAGAATTTTTGTATCAGGATTAATCTCCAAATCGCGCAAAAACAATTGATGAAAGCGCTTTTCACCACCGACACTGAGCGCAGCAAGTGCGGATACAGCATCATAAAACCATTGATAGCGATAACTCCAGTCCCGCAAGATCGTAGTCACTGTAAAAACTCCAGCCATTTGTGTAGATTATCAGATAGATTTTCGCATCGCTTTCGGGTGTGGATGTCGATACAGGTGTGTTTTGTTAATGCTTTTGCGATCGCTTGTTTCTCTTCGCTTTGTTGATCAAAATACAATTCAAAATATAGTTGATACTCAATCTGAAACTCAGCATTATTCAATAAAGTCGGCACAAGCGCGATCGCAATGCGATCGCCACAAACCATTGGTTTAAAAAAATCAATACTGGCATGAGTAATCGGAACTGCGATCGGTTCCGATCCAAAAAAAGACTTAAGGGTAATTCCTGATGCTTCCAGCGAAGCTTCATAAGCTTCATGGCAAAGCGATAATCCATTGGCAAAATACACCACGCCTGCCGCGTCAGTGTCACAAAAATGAATTGTGCGATTGTAAACAAAAGATTTACTCATTTCTCTTTACTTGTTTCTCTTTACTTGTTTTGGTAATCATTTCGCCCCATCACTTCAGCCATACGATTGATTTTAGTCATTAACTTCTCAAAATCTTCAAAGTTGAGCGACTGAGGACCATCCGACAAAGCTCGCTTAGGATTGGGATGAACTTCGATCATTAGTGAGTCAACACCCGCCGCGATCGCGGACAAGCTCATCGATGGTACAAACTCTGACCAACCAGTTCCATGACTAGGATCGACCATAATTGGCAAATGCGTTAGCTTCCGCAAAACAGGAATCGCCGCTAAGTCTAAAGTGTTGCGCGTGTATTCGCGATCAAATGTCCTAATTCCACGTTCACAAAGAATCACCTGAGAATTGCCTTCGGCGAGAATATATTCAGCAGCCATCAGCCAATCGTCAATTGTCGCTGCTAAACCGCGCTTAAGCAGAACTGGTTTATTTTGTTTACCCACCTGCTTTAGCAATGAGAAATTCTGCATATTGCGTGCGCCAATCTGCAACACATCAGCAACTTCCGCGATTTTTTCAATGTCAGCCGTATCCATTACTTCAGTGATAATCCCTAAGCCACTCGCTTGTCTCGCCGCCGCAAGCAAAGATAGAGCACTCTCACCATGTCCTTGAAATGCATAGGGAGACGTGCGCGGCTTGTATGCACCACCACGCAAGAAATGTGCGCCTGCGGCTTTTACTCGCATCGCAGTTTCGACAATCATTTCTTCATTCTCCACCGAGCAGGGTCCCGCTACGATCACTAAAGGCTGATTTTCACCGATCGCCACATCACCATTAGGTGTCGGCACGATGATTGTGCTTGACTCGTTTTGGCGATATTCACGACTAGCACGTTTAAAGGGACGTTCCACTCTGAGGACGGTCTCAATCCAATCACTTAATTCTTGGATACGATGGCAGTCAAGACTTGCCGTCTCACCGACTAGCCCTAAGACAACTTTATGCTTACCAACAATTTTTTCGGGTGACAATCCCCAGCTAGATAGTTCATCACATATGCGGGCAATCTCGGCTGCGGGAGTTCCTATCTTAGTTACTACGATCATAGCTAGTCTCCTTTATTATCTGGATTTGCGTTCAGTTCAAGAATTAGCGCGATCGCTTGCTCGATAACTTTGGTGCGATCAATCATGGTAGCGATCGCTGTTGATTCATATTTACCTTCAAACGCTTCTAATGAAGCTTGATTCAATGCAGATTCATAGGCATCTTCTAGAGTCTCCTTCAATTCTAATTGAGTGAGATAGTTTCCACTTGCTTTTCTGCATTTGTTTGAGCGTTGAACCCGCTTAACCGCATTGGCAATCGATATTTCCCAAGACTTTGTAGATCGCTTTTCTGCGGACTGTTTGATGAGATGCAAAAGCAAGATGATGCTGTAGCTAAATATCTTGTACTTTTTGTCTATTAACTAAAAGCAGAGAGTGGATCGCCCGCACAGTGGGCGATCCAC
>JANXUJ010000099.1 GCA_025356295.1 Cyanobacteriota bacterium | reverse complement strand
TCTCAAATCATTTAGGATTGGTATATTTCACATCAAGGGGAGGGCGATCGCTATATGGGACTGTGTCAGGATCCTCATCTTCATATTCTTCGTATTCATTATCAGCATCCTCATATTCTCTATTGTCAAAATTTCTAGGTTCTATATTCTCAGGATAAGTATTCTCAGAATATATGCGTTCATCACCATACCCAGCCGCAACCACAGCTCGCCGAATTGCTAGATTTTGTTGCCAAGTAGCGATCGCATTAATCACAAAGGCGAAGAAACTGCCAACCACAAAAGCGACAAACATGGCGATGC
The DNA here is from genome assembly GCA_025356295.1 of Cyanobacteriota bacterium. GTDB lineage: Bacteria > Cyanobacteriota > Cyanobacteriia > Pseudanabaenales > Pseudanabaenaceae > Pseudanabaena. The sequence goes on along the minus strand of JANXUJ010000099.1, from coordinate 24,839 downwards.
TTAAGGGGACAGGTAAAGTTTTTTGACCCAAAAAGACAATCTGTACCGCAGGTTGCAAATTTTGGACAAAGATGGCGGCAAGGATCGTAATACTCAAACCTAAGATCACAAGCTGAGCGATCGCTCCTAAAGAATTTTTGCTTGAGGCTTCTTTGCTTGAAGACGGTGTTTTTGAGGAATTTGCAGATTGGGAAAAGCGCGATCGCGTCATGTGTTTAACTCTCCTTCGGAATTATGATTAGGCATTCTGCCTTGCCAACGCTGGATGATATCGGCATCAATGTCTAGTTGATCGAGCGCTCTGGCAATCACAAAATCCACCAAATCTTCAATCGTCTGTGGATGATGATACCAAGCAGGAATTGCGGGAACAATCCGCGCTCCTGCTTCGGCAAGTGCCGTGAGGTTGCGTAAATGAATCAAACTAAGCGGAGTTTCACGCGGGACGATCACTAAGCGGCGACTTTCTTTGAGATGGACATCGGCGGCTCGTTCTAATAAGTCAGAGCTTAATCCATGCGCGATTTTTGCCACAGTTGCCATACTACAAGGGATTACCAACATTCCCAAAGTCCGAAATGAGCCACTAGCGATCGTTGCACCAACATCGGCAAACTGATGACAAACTAACTTACCGTCTTTGGTTTCGCTGCGATCGCGCCAAAATTGTTCTTGCGATCGCAGGTTGCTGGGCATGGCAATGTTATTTTCTGATTGCCAAACCATCATCGCCGCCTTTGAAGCCACCAGATCGACATCGTAGTTATTATTTAATAAAAATTTGAGCGATCGCACAGCATAAATCATGCCTGATGCTCCAGAGACCCCTAGCACGATTGCCCGCTTATTTTGCATTAATATCTAATTCAGTACTTAATTCAGGACAACAGCCTAATCATATCGCTAAACTTAGAGAGCAAATGGAGTCAATTTATTTAATAATCATTCAAGCTAAAAATATGTCCGATAGTTGGATTGAAACTCTCAAATATGACGACAAAGGGCTAATTGCCGCGATCGCCCAAGATCATCAAGACGGCGCAATTTTGATGATGGCATGGATGAATCGTCAAGCTCTTGAACTAACGATCGCTACGAGAGAAGTGCATTACTGGAGCCGCTCGCGTCAGGAGTTATGGCACAAAGGCGCAACCTCTGGACATATCCAAAAACTTAAGCAACTATTTTATGACTGCGATCGCGATGTGATTTTGGTCAAAATTGAGCAAATTGGCAATATTGCTTGTCATACGGGTGCAAGAAGTTGCTTTTTTACAGAAGTTGTTCTGCCTTAGTTTTCTCTAATTACTTTAAAATAGAGCGTGCGAAGCATGCTCTATTTTAAAGTGATTAGAGAACTAACTTTGTTGACCAGTTCAGAGGTAGAAAAACCTTTAGTGAGATAGTCAGTTGCGCCGAGGCGACTGGTCTCGCGCGACCATTCTTCAGCAAGACGTGATGAAACCACAAGAATCGGCATCGTATATCCTGCTTGGCGACAACGATCAATTAGCGTAAATCCATCCATCCGCGGCATCTCAATATCGGTGATCAGCAAAGCGGGCTGTTTGTGTCTTTGTAACCATTGCCAAGCATCCATACCATCCTCGCAAGTGGTAATCTCATAGCCCTGGGGTGACAAACTGCTCTCAATCCTGCGGCGCATTAAAGCTGCATCATCAACCACCAAAATTTGGCGATCGCTAGATGAATCGAGAAAAGCGGAATTTGATTGAGTGCTAGTTGTAATTAGGTGCGGCTGTGACAAGCAAAGAGATTCAACAAATGAGAGCGCATCAATCACAGGAATAAGCTTGCCATCAGGCATTAAGCTCGTACCAATCAAACCAATTGGGGCTATAAGAGGGGGTGGAATGGGATTAACCAATAAATCGCTCTGTCCAATTAATGTGTCAGCAATTAACCAAACGCCGCGATCGCTTTCTAATTGCCCTGCTAATTGTCCTGATAATTGTTTAGTGCGTATGGCGATCGAGGTTGGCAGCAGCGACCTAGTTTCCGTCTGACCTTGCCAATATTGATAAAGATCGATCGCAGGTACAACCCCATTCTCTTCGCGCACTTCGATAGTGTAGTCAGAGCGGGCTGTCTTTTGCCAAAGTAAACTCTCAACCAACATCGTGGTATATATCTCAGATATGGGAACTGCAAAAGTGCGATCGCCTACTTGTAACAGCATACAGCGGACAAACAAGTGCGGTACTGGAATCTGAATGATGAAAGTTGTCCCTTTATTAATTTCAGAGACAAGGCTAAGCTTCCCATTCATGATCGCCACTTGGCTAGCCACTACATCCATGCCTACGCCTCGACCTGAAATATCACTCACAGATTTAGCAGAAGTAAAACCTGATTGACATAACACACTCAACAAGCGATCGCTGGTACTGGTATCTGTGAGAGACAATCCTTTAGACTGAGCAATCTGACTAATATGATTAGGATCAAGCCCTCGACCATCATCGCAAATACTCAAGTCAAACATACTGCCGCGCCGTTTGAGCGCAAGCTCAATTTTTCCTTGTGTCGGCTTGCCTAACTCTTCGCGATCAGTAGAGTCCTCAATTCCATGATCATAGGAATTACGCAATAAATGTAGTAGAACAGGCTCTAAATTGCGAAGTGTACCTGCATCAAGTTCAAGTTTTTCACCAATGATCGTGAGTTGAACATCTTTGCCAACGCGAGTCATCAAATCTCGTAAGATACCCCGCGCTCTAAAAGCTAGGCTTTCAAAGGGAACAAGACGACTCTCTTCAATAGTTTGTTGGAGATTTCGTAAACTACGATCGAGGACTTGGATACTATCAGCAGTGCGTCTTGCTGATTCACCTGTTTCTGAGCCTAGCTCTATCAGCCGCAGACTAATCTCTAGTAATCGGTTAATCGCTGTATAACCTTGGCGATAGCGCTCAATCTTTAGTCCATCTTGTTCTCCTGAAGCATCAAGCAGTGCATAATCATCTTGGACTTCGCGAAGTTGAGTTATATACTGCACACTATTTTGAGCAAGCGAGACTAGCGGTAATAGATTGGCATAAACGGACTGATAAAATCCCTGTGTGGCACGAGTTGCCATCAAGGTCTCGACTAGATACTGTGACGATCGCTCTAAACGATCAAGTGGTACAGGAATCTGAATATCGGCAATAGTGAGCGTAGGAGAATTAGTTGATCCTGAGATTTCATTAGTTGGGAATGATGTAATAATTTCTTCTTGCTCAATTGCCAAAACTCCGCCTTGACGCGCACTTTCTTTGACCTTTTTGAGAAATGGCATCCATTCAGCGTGCCATAGTTCACAATCAAGGCGATCGCATAATCCTAAACCTTCTTTTAAGAGATCATGCCAAGTCAAAGCCAGATTTATTTCTGCACCAATTTCTTGCAACTGAGCAATCGTCTGCTGCGCGACCTCACAAGCTTCTGCGGATACAGTTCCTGTTAAGGGCATATCTTCGATCGCCATTTCTAAATCAAGCGTGACCAAATCAAAGCCTTGATCAGCAAATTCTTGCTGAACTTGACGCATTTCATTCCATTCAGGCAAGTACTCAACTTGAATGCGATCGCGCAGATTTTGAATATACTGCACCGCTATATCTGGCTTGCTGCGCTCTCCCATCTGCACGCTCGCAATCAATAACTCCCCTGCGGCAATCAAAGCGCTCGATAGTTCACCATCAGCTAAAGGAGGTGCAATTTCGAGATAACGCAAGTCTGACAATAAATCTTCGAGTACAGTCGAGACTTGTAATACTGCTTGAAACCCAACCGTTACCGCCCCGCCCTTTATCGTATGCACACAGCGATAAAGTTGTTGGATATCTTCTCGCCAATTAGTTGCATTTAATTGATTAACAGTCTGCACATATAGTTGCAAATATTTCTGTGTATCTAATTCAAATAGAGTACGCAGTTCTTCTTGCAGTTGTAAATCATCAAATTCCAAAATTGCCATTATTTCGCGATCTCTTCCATCTCATTATTATCAAATTGCATGTCAGATTGCATAATTGCTGGCAACCGAAAAAATTGTACTCTCTCTAAAAGTTGACGTGCTAACATCCCCATTTTGCCCGACTGATCGCGGGTAAATTGTGCCTGAGAAGCAGAACGTTCGGCGATCGCTTCGATATCTTGGATCGAGGCTAAGCTAAGCTTGATGGCTTCAGCGATCGCACTAGACGAATCAGTTACTGACATCCCAATATTGGCTAAGTCCTCGGTTACAGTTGCGATATTGATAAATGACTGCTCAGAACTATTCACACTGCGCGTAAAGTCCGACACCAGACTATTTACATCGCGTACATCTTGATCAATGCCTGACACAACTACATCCACAAATCCTGTCCGTTGTTGCAGCACCACCAGCCCCTGATTAGTTTGGGTTGCCAAAGTATTAACCTGTGAGGCGATCGCCTCAAACTCACGCGCCACCGAAGCAAATTGTTCAGGGTCACGCTGTTCTAAAGCTCGCGTGGCAACCATTGAGGCATTTGTCGCCAAAACTTGAGTTAACGATGCTAAACGTTTTTGATCCAACACAAATTGTTTAGCAAGAGCCACAAATTCCCCAAGATTTTTAATCCTCTGCACCATCTGTACGGTTGCCGCTTGTAGGGACTCAATCGAAGCTGTCAGATAAATAACTTGCTGCTCCCCTTGCCCAACCGCTGATCGCACTCCTTGCACAGCCTTGTTAGAAGCGATCGCTTGTTGAGCTGCATCTTGTGCCAACTGGTTGACATCTTCGATTCCCAAACGAGCTTGAACGACTAGAGACTCTTGTTTCTCGGCATTTTGCGATACTGCGATCGCTAATTGTTCAAGGCGATCAGTGCGGATGGTGACTTGCTTTGCAGTTTGTAACACCGCCGCTAGCACCTCGGCTAGCTGCTCTGACAGGCGATTGAGCGTATCCGCAATTAAACCTGTTGCGTGAGGGCTAACTTCGGCTTTTGCGGTTAAGTCCCCTAACTCCAGCTCCGATACAACATCTAGAAGATGAGAAATCTCTTCTTCAAAAATGTTGTTTTGAACTTGAGCCTCTATCTGGGCTGCGGACTGAGCTTGCTTATTTTGAGCAAGATTAAAAGTCATCAGGCTAAATGCATCAGCTAACTTACCAATCTCATCCTTTGCGCCAAGCTCCACCCTTAAGTCAAAGTTACCTACGGCATATTCTTGAGCGATCGCCTCTAGCGCACTTATCCTTTTGCTAAGAGTTTTACCAATAACCAACCCCAAGAGTGAACTAATCAAAATCGAAATAAATCCGCAGCCAAATACAAACAATGTGACACTAGACAATTGTTTTTGTACTTCCTGATTTACCCCTGACTGATTTAAGATTGGCGCAAGATTGCTACTCAAATATAAAGATGCAATTACCAAAACTGTCAACGATAGGAAGCTTGTTAAAGCGATCGCCAAGAGTATTTTTGCCGTAATCGATAGATTATTTACCCAACTACTTTTATTAGAAGCTTGTCTAGATATCGGGATAGCAATAGCGGCATCCTTCCTTTTTCTCTTTGCATTAAATTTTTTGCTTGAAAAGGGAGGTTTATTTGCCATATCTTTTCATGTTTCCATATTCAATAGTTGAAGATACTAAGAACATACAGCTTCAGGCTATGACACTTGAGTATGCTTCGCCACATAAGCCAAGAAAAATGAACTTAGAGCCTAAGTTATTAGGCTCTAAGTTCATTTGTGTGTATGTGCGTAGCTACTTACTATTTGTTTTGTCATTTGTTTTATCATGTGTGAGTGGGTCACTAATCTTGTTTGGTTCAGGTTTAGGACGCTCTTCAACGATGTCTTCTAGCGAACCTGACAGAAAATCATCAATTTCAGCTCTAGCTGTACTAACTGAATTATCGGGCAATTCATCTAATTCATCAATTAATTGATCAAATGCAGAAAAGTCAAATCCAGCTTCACTATTAGACTCACTCTCATCACTCTCTGTATTCATAAGCGCTAAATTATTGATAGATGTAAAGTCAGAGTCTATCGATATATCTGAGAAATCATCTAAGAAATTTGCAGGGCTACCTATGGATTTCTCATCCGACTCATCTATTAAGCTATCTAGCAAATTATCAGGAAACTCATAGTTGGAGTCTCCTGCTGTATCCAGAAATAACCCTTCTATATTCTGGATATTACTTTGGATGTTTTTATCTACGTCAGTGGCAACTTCTTCGAGCCAATTATTTGAAAAATCTAGAGAAAGATCGGGTACGGACTCTAAAGGATTTGCAAGGAATTCTGAATCTAGATCATTATCCAAGTTGCTATCTAGACTATATGAATCAAAAATAGATACCTCTTCAAATGCATCTTCTGAAATATAACTTCTAGATGTAAATGGTTCACTAAAGTCGTTTACTCCGCTATCAGATTCCACTTCTCCAACAAACTCGTCAACATCTAAGATGCTCTCTTCATAAATATCTAAGGATTCTTCAATTACGAGTTCCGCTTCAAATCCCGATGCAAATCCGTCAGGATTAGCGGTATTAAATATCGAAGAGATGTCTGCATCAATCAATAATCTATCAACAGAAATTCCAGATAATTCTTCAGTATCCAATGAATTTTGTAAAGAATCAAAATCATCAGCTATCTCATCATCAGATATGTCAAAGTCAATCGCTTCATCTAATAACGCCTCTAATGAAGCATCGTCAGCTTCACTCATTTCCTCAAAGTCTGGCAATTCAAAATCTAAACTAGGTTCACTATTTAAACCTGAGATATCAGCTTGAGACATCTCTTCTTCGATATCAGCTAAGTCTGACAGATTTGAGGCGATCGCTTCAGATTGCCATATGAAATTATCAGACTCATCACCTAGTTCTTCTTCGCTTTCATCAAACATCGAAGGAAAAGCTATCTCTGGCTGTTCATTTGAAGGCTCTGGAGTCTCAGTGCTTGGCGCGATTATTGGCATTGGCGCGATCGCAATCTCTGCAATTAAATCAGGAGAGTCAAGCAATAAGCTTTCTTCTAGTTCATATTCTTCGGGTAAGTCTTCCTCCAGTGATTCATCCAGATAATTATTGTCTAGAGAATCAGTTAAGGCTTCGCCTAGTACTCTATCAAATGGTGATTCATCAAAAGATATATCAAACGTATCGCTATAAGCTTCGTTAGACAAATTATCTAGGGATTCTTCTACAGACTCATTAAAAGCTTCATCAGATACATAATCGCTATAATCTTCAAAGACATTAGAGGGAAGATTCTCAAAAGTAATCTCAGAGATATTTTCATCTAAAGTAATCGCATTAGTAGTTGCGTCAAAAGTTGCGTCAAATATATTGTCGTTTTGAACTGTGTAATCACTTGACTCGGCAACGGTTTGATCTATATCGAAAGGATCAAAATCTATTTCAGCTTCTTGAGTGTCAGATTGTGGGACTGAGCTAGCATCAAAGAAAGAATTTGAGTCGTCTAATGTAGATTCTATAATTATATTGGGAATTCCAAAATCGTCATCATCAAGATCGGGAATAGTAAAATCGATAGATGTTGGCAAGTTAACAAGTGTATCTTCAGAAAGTGGTGATGCAGTGCCGAAAGCTGTATCCTCTAAAAATGAAGAAGTAGCTGAAACAATCATCGGGTCTTCCGAAGCTTCAACGATCGCAAACTCATCAACTCCATCCATTTGGTCTTTTAGAGTTGGCTCAGAAGTTAGCTCAGTATCTACGCTCAAGTCGTCTTCGACTTCAACATCACCTGCAATAACATCGCTGCGAGACTCGTCAGTATAGCCAAATGCAGAGTCGTCATAAACTTCTTGGACGAGATCAGCGAGAAGCGATCTTTCGATTGCGGATATATCAGTTAGCTCCGCATCAGAATCCTGACTCTGATACTGATTGGGATACTGGTCTGGTTCAGACGGCAAATCTAAGCAGATATCAATTTCTGCAATTTCTTCAGTTCCTTCAATAAATTTATTGGGAACAGTCTCACCAAGTTCGTCTTCATCAAATTCATCAAATAGATATGAGTCATCATTTAAATCATGGTCATCTAAATCATGAATATTAGAGACAGGCTCAGAAGTGGGTAATGTATCTTGCCCTGATTGAGAAATCGCACCTGATTGAGAAATCGCAAATGTCGCCACGGCGATCGCAGGGACAATCAGTCCTAAGCTGCTATTAGTCGGATTAGCTTGGTTCGGTTCTGTAGAAGAATCAAGCAAACTATTGATAGATGTAGATGGGGCAATCTCTTCAGTAGAAGCAGCTTCGACAGCCTGAGGAGCAGTGGCAACTGGAGCCGTAACATCGGGCAGACGAAAAAATCGAATGCCTTGTAACAATTGCTGCGCTTGATTTCCCATTGCTTCAGCCTGTTGGCGCGCCGATCGCGTCAAGTCAGCAGTGCGATCAGCTAGTTGCGAGATTTCACTAATATAATTAGCCGTAGAGTTAGCTGCTTCAGCTATTTCAGTACTAGACTCAGTGATAGTCTGCCCAATTTGAACAACTTCTCCAGTTGCCACTTGGATGCTATTAAAAGCAGATTGTGATGACTCAACACCCGTTGTGAAGCCTGATACCAATCCACTTAAATTCTGAACTTCAGCATCAATGGCAGTTACTACGGTTTGAATTTGCGAAGTGCGTTGTTGTAGTACCGTTAAGCCATCATTGGTTTGGGTAGCAAGATCATTAACTTGTCCCGCGATCGCTTCAAATTCACGAGCTACACCAGCAAATTGCTTAGGGTCTTTTTGTTCGGCGGCTCGTGCAGCTACTAGCGTGGCATTGAGTGCTAAGACTTGAGTTAGGGAGGCAATTTGTCCTTGATCTTGCACAAATTGTTCAGCTAAGCCCACAAATTCGCCTAGTGTTTTCATCCGTTGCACGATCTGCGCCGAACCTGTCTGCAATACACTGATACTCTCAGTTAGTGTATTAATTGCATTTTGTCCTGAAGCAACCGTATCGCGAACTTCTTGGAGCGATTGGTTAGCAACATTTACTTGAGCCGCTGATCGCGAAGCGATCATTGCGACTTGTTCGGTCAGAGCCTGTCCTTGAGCAATTGACTGGGCTTGCTCGGCAGTGTTTAGCACCACCGTTCGTGCTAGTTCTTCAAGGTCAGATGCACCCTGCGCGACTTGCTGCGCTGTACCTAAGACGCTAGAAATAATCTCAACCAATTTTTCACGCAGTCGATTGAGAGTATCTGCGACTAGTCCTGTGGCGCGATCATTGACTTGAGCTTCAATTGTCAGATCGCCTTCTTCCATAGACGACACAACGTCAAGCAAGTCACCGACTTCGGCTTCGATTAGTTCTGTCTCCACAAAACCCTGATGAACCTGTGCAGAGGCGACCTCTGAAGGAGTTTGTGGCTCACTACGCAACCGAGTTTCATTAACTTTGACTTGCTGCAAGGTGTTTTTTAACGCAAGGCTGAGACGATCAATTTCATCTTTGCCAATATTTTTACCATTATCGGAGCCTGAGTTTCCTTGTTGAGATAAGAAGCGATCGCACTCTTCGGTAAGCGGCTTAAGACGAATTTTTAAAGAATTAACAAATCCTAATATGGCGATCGCCAAAATCGCACTGATACCCAGAGCCGCACCTCCCACCAAAACGATCAGTTTATTAGTAATCACCGCTTCGGGCAAAGATGCCACCACTAGCCAGTCACTACCTTCAACTTTGCGATATGCCCAAAGATTTCCGCCTGCTTGAGCAATTCCTGTCGGTTGAGACTTAGATTGCTGTACGAGGTTATTCAGTGCTTCGGCGATCGCAGGGTTTTGAGTCTGGCTCGTCTGAAACTGATCAGATGCGGTAATGACTTTGCCACTAGCACTAACAACCACAAATCCAATTTTACTTTCGCTACTAGGGTCAACACTTGCCGATCCTAAGGGCAGAAGATTACTAGCGATCGCATCAGCATTGACTACGCCCAGAATCTTCTGACCATCACTGATTGGGGCGCTGTAAGTGATGATATTCTTACCCAGAGAGCTATATGGCTCTGTCCAAGCTGCTTTTCCTTTAGCGATCGCGGCTTTATAAAAAGGGCTGTTGAGAATGTCTAAACGATTAGCAGACAATAAATTATTATTCGCACCATTGTTTGCATTGTCATTGATAGTAGCGACTTTCTGCCCAGATGTTTCTAGCTTCAAGCCAGATTGCTCTCTCCAAACATAAGACACCAGAGGTTTAGCGGTGACGAACAGTATATTTTCATTTTGGGCGATTCCCATACCTGAGATCAGCTCAGATTTCTGCAATCCTTCAACTATGAGCTTTTGGTATGGGTCTACCGACTTAGGTTTAGGCTGTTGTTGCGATAAGGTTTTGGCAGTACTAGCAACTCCATCGACAGACAGACGCACATTTGCGAGTTTATTCTCGATCTGACGAGTCTGAGCTTCGGCTGAACGATCAACTTCTCGCTTAGAAGTACTAATTATCTCTTGATAAAAGAAATATCCTAATCCTCCCAAACCGATTAGCGATGTTCCGATCGCTATTAGCAGCAAATTCAGCCCCATTGAGCCTCTTGATTTACTCTGTTTGGGGGCTTTGGGCGATCGCGATGACTGATCGCCGTTGTCTAGAGAAGTTGCTCGTTTTTTGTTAGGTGTGCTTGCCATATGCGTTCGCTATAGGGAAAGAATCGGATATTTTTGTGAGAATCATCCTACACTATCCATACCCAGATCATTGCTAGATCGTTGAATTTTTATATCTCACTCACAAAGCTGATTGGCTAGAAAGCTGCCAGCGCTGTGGTTGCCAAATATGGGTAGGAATACTCGATAAGACAATTTCAATGGGAGTATACTCGTTCTCCTGAATATTCGCTACTGTTTGATTCATTTTTTTTGATAAATCTCGTAAATCTATGTCTTTATACTCATCAGCTGTAAGGCTACCGATGACCCGATCCACAATTAGACCCACCCCACTCAAATTTTCAGCCAAATCATCGGCAACTTTACTCAATCTCACAACCGTCAGAGATTCGGTTATTAAAGCTCGTTGTCCCCCCATTAATAATCGTAATAACAGCAAAGGCATAATATTTGCTTGGTGATGGATTACACCCACGATCGCTGCTTCATAAAATGGCAGAACCAAAATAGTATTGCGCTCAATAATCATGATTTCTGAGACTAAAACATCAGGAAAAGTAACCAAGCGATCGCCAACTTTTACGACGATATATCGATTGCTAGGCGTAAGTAATTTGCTAAGCAATTTTATTGGGGTATTAGCTTGGCTAATTTTAGGAATGGTCATCTGACTTGTTGTGGTAACTTTTGTAAGGCTTCAGACAATGACTCCCGACTAACAGGCTTGGGCAGGTAGTCATCGGCTTTGGCACGTTTCAGTCCATAATCAATCTCTAGTTTGGTGCTTTTAGTAGAGCATAAAATCACATACTGATCGGCAATTTGCTGATGCGATCGCAATTCTCTGAGAAACTTATAGCCATCTTGATCGGGCAAAACAATGTCCAGAAAAATTGCTGAATAGCGGTTATTAATAATCTTCTCCAGCGCGCCTACGGATGATTCACAGAAATCTACTTTATGTCCTAAGTCCTGCAGGAAAGAACTTAGTAAATGTCTCTGGATTGCAGAGTCATCTATTATTAGAAAAAGTTCGCTCATAATTTCTATCTTAGCTTTTCTTGACTTTTTAGCTTTTCTTAACTTTGAAGTGACTATAGCAATTGCTATGTATTTTGTTACACTTATGTATTTTGTTACACCAATGTATTTTGTTACACTAATGTATCAGTTGATAAAGGTGCAAGTTCTCTCAATAAGTTACGCAATTCGTCGCGGAATTTTGGTGTGTCTGATGATGATCTTGGTTTAGCAATAAATCGACAATTTGCCCATCGCGCTCTAAAATTGTTGGACATACTATTTTCAGCTGTAACTAATATTAGAGGCAGCGATGCTAGCTCACGTTGACGGCGAATTTGTTTAATCAAATCAAAGCCATTTAGACTTGGCATATTGATATCAATAAATACTATTGCTGGTTTATAATCTAATACCTTGTCAGTAGCTTCTTCGGCATTATCAGTGAAATCTACTTGATAGCCCCAACTAACAAGTAGACGTTGCATCTGTTGCAGCAAGACGGGAGAGTCATCAACTATAAAAATTTTAGGCTCGTCTTTTTTGGCGATCGCAGGTGTAGTCAACAGAGAAGTAATACCATCATCGGACTTCCGCTCTTGTCGTGGCAAAATTGACACAATATTTTTTTGAGCTAACTTATCTAACAACAGCGCTGTGCGATAGATTGGTTGCTTAAAAGTATCGGCAATCATACAGACACGATCTTGTCCCGTTGTTACCTTTGCAAAAAGTGGGAAATTATCATTTCCAACTCTTGCAAGTAAGTTGGCTGCATCAACGAGTTGGACTAATTGATAAGGATGTTTTACACATTCAAACTTTTGCCATTGTCGTACTTCATTGATGATTGTATTTTCGAGTGTTGATAGTTGCCACACGGGTAGATCGATTTGGAGATCATTGGCTGGCTGCCACACAAAAGAAAAATCTTCTTCTAGATGTAATGCCAACAAGTTTTCTAAGATGATTTCTTTTAAAATATCTCTGGTGATTTCAGGATATTTCTTATAGACATTTTTAACAAATGGATAGCAGTAAGGTCGATTAGTTTGGCGATGTTCCCATTCAGGAATTCGCGAGAAACTAATACCTCTGTTACTATATTTGCGAATTAAGGTAGGGATTACTTGCCCCTCTTCTTCAGCTAATACCAAACCTCCACCCGTAAGTAATAATTTCCACCGATGATGTTTAGTCTCTACTTGGATCACTCCAGTAGAGCGGCTCATGACGCGCATAGCAGCTAGTAGAATATGTAGTGTGGCACTCTTAACTACTTGCCCATCCGTAAAGTTGTTAGACACAAGGTCTGAGTAAGAACCTGTCATAGCGATCATATTTTTGAAGCCGCGAGGCACCTGAACAGAAAAGAGCATTTCTAAAAAACGGATCGTCTCATCATGGATCGTAGCAAGTTGAGAGACATTAGATTGGTTGTCTTAGATACATTATGCAAATTTATTACCGTAGAGGTCAGCGATCGCTTGCTAACAGATAGTGGTGTGCAGAGATTGGTGCAGAGATTGGTGCATAGTGCGATCGGCATTTGTTAAAGTGAGCGTGTCACTTTAACAAATGCCCACTTTAGGATTTGCTTATGTTTCCTCCCAAATTTCTGACGAAAATGGCACAAATCCATCAGCTTTCTACAGATCAGGAAAGTGTGTTGATATTACGATTTGCGGAAAAGCGTGAAGATCGTGAAGTCGCTAGCTTTTTGGGAATCTCGGAAGAAGCTTATCGTAAGCGGATGGGAGAGATTTATCGCAAATTTGATATTAGTGGCAAAGGACCGGGCAAAAACAATCGTCTTTTACATATCTTGCAAAATTATTTCGATTCTGAACTTATTACGCCACCAATTTCCTCTTCAAGTTCACTCTCGTCCGCACTAGAAGTTGCAAACTTAGATATCGACATCGAACAACTTGTCAAACAACTACGCGATCGCAGCCGTCAAGTTATCCAAGAGCGCTGCGCTACAATGCGAGTCTTGGATATGTCACATCCCATTAATTTAGAAGATATTTATACAGGAACAGATGTTCTCGAAAAAATCACTAGTCGCCGACGTTTGGGAATTGTAGAACTACTTTCCACTTATCACGCAAGCGATCGCATTGGTATGCCAGCGATTGGTATGCCAGCGATCGATGAGAGCCGAGTTTCCAGTATGGAAGCATTGACTCGCTATCACAAACTAATGCTGCTAGGCAAGCCAGGTGCAGGCAAGACAACGTTATTGAAATATACAGCTTTAAAATGCTTGCAGGGAGACATTTTTAATAAATTAGTGCCAATTTTTGTGACATTACGTCAGTACGCTAGTTCTGGATTGCGAATATTAGATTATATATCTCAAGATTTTTATGTTCATAATATTAGCGATGAGCTAACTGTCAAGCAACTTTTACAGCGTGGTCGTGCAATTCTATTTTTAGATGGACTCGATGAAGTTCGTGAAGATGATCTACATCGAGTTCTCGAAGATTTACGGAACTTTTCAGAACAGTACTACAACAATCGCTTTGTAATCACTAGCCGATTGGGAGCGCAGGAATATGTATTTGAGAAGTTTACGGAGGTGGAAGTAGCCAACTTTCAGCCATTGCAGATTTCTAGTTTTGCCCAGCGTTGGTTTTCTGGCAATTCTCGACATATCGAGATGTTTTTACGCAAAGTAGAAGATAATCGCCCTATCCAAGAATTAGCCACAAATCCATTACTGCTGACTCTACTCTGTTTAGTTTTTGATGAATATGGCGATTTTCCAACTAATCGTTCTGAACTCTATCGTGAAGGATTGGATGTCCTTCTCAAGAAATGGGATGCTAAGCGCAATATTGAAAGGCATCAGATTTATAAAAATCTGTCGATGCAGCGAAAAGAAGACCTGTTAGCGCAAGTTGCTTGTACGACTTTTTATCAAGGCGATTATTTCTTCAAACAAGTTGATCTCGAACGCTATATCACTGATTACATTCGCAATTTACCCAAAGCTAATACTGACGATGATTTGCTGCAACTTGATAGTGAGTCAATTGTTAAGGCTATTGAGTCACAGCATGGTTTATTTGTGGAACGAGCAAAGGGCATTTATTCTTTTTCGCATCTGACTTTTCATGAATATTTAGCAACAAGGGAGATTGTTTACAATGGCAGTCAAGCAACGCTTGTCTCATTAGCTAACAAAATCACCGATCGCCGTTGGCATGATGTTTTGCGTCTTGCGGTGGGGATGATGCGATCGGCTGATGAGTTGTTGCAATTAATGAAAGTTGAGTGCGATCGCCTGATAGCTGACGATCAGCAGCTACAAAATTTTCTGGAATGGGTTAAACAAAAAGCAGCATCGGCTCCAGTTAGCGATCGCCTTCAATCGGTGCGGGCATTTTATCTAACGCTTGGTCGCGCGATCGCTCAAAGTGCGGCTCTCAACCTTGCCAATGTCTTAGCGCGAATATTGGTACTCGATCTTGATCTTTATCAAAATCAAAACCTCAATCTTGAGCTTGCTTTCGATCTGGCGCGAGCTGTAGAAACCAAAGATGGCGAAGACCTCGGACTTGATCTAGAACTCGATCTCAGCCTCGCTCTAGAATATGCTCAAGAGATGTCCGAGCCTCTGTTAAGCGAAGCCCTAGCAGAGCTAACCAATACTTGTCCTGACGATGCTGATAGTGATCGCAAATGGCAATCTTGGACTGATGATCTCCGCCACCATGCGATCGCCTATCGTGATATCGGACAAGTCTGGAACTTCACAGCTAATCAACTTGAGTCTTTACGTCAATATTGCCAAGCAAATCGGCTCTTAGTCGAATGCCTCGAAAGTGATTGCTATGTGCATCAGTCAGTCAGAAATGCGATCGAGGCAAGTTTGCTATTACCAACTACATAAAAGAAAAGCGCACAAAGTGCGCTTTTCTTTTATGTTGCTGCTAGTAGCGCTTCGCCCATGGCGATACATCCCAATCTCTCGCAACCATCAGCCATGATGTCGCCCGTCCGTTTGCCAGAGTCAAGCACTTTATTCACCGCTGCCTCGATCGCATCCGCAGCATCAGACTCATTAAAGGCATAGCGCAACATCATCGCCGCACTGAGAACTTGAGCTAATGGATTAGCCAAATCTTGACCCGCAATGTCTGGAGCCGAACCATGCACAGGCTCAAATATGCCAGGTTTACCTGCCGCACCGAGACTCGCTGATGGCAACATGCCAATGCTACCCGTCAGCATCGCCGCTGCATCAGAGAGAATATCGCCAAATAGATTGCTCGTCAGGATCACATCAAATTGTCTGGGATTGCGAATGATCTGCATGGCAGCATTATCGACATACATGTGTGACAGCTTCACTTCAGGATATTCGCGGGCAATGTTAATCACGCGATCGCGCCATAGTTGTGACACCTCTAACACATTCGACTTGTCAACTGAGCAGAGCGAACCACCACGTTTTTGCGCCGCCTCAAAGCCAACTCTAGCAATGCGATCAATTTCAGGCTCTGTATAAACCATCGTATTAAAACCTCGGCGCACGCCATTCTCATCGGTGACAATTCCTTTGGGCTTACCAAAGTAAATACCTCCCGTAAGTTCACGCACTACCAGAATATCCACACCTTCCACAACCTCGCGTTTGAGGGTTGATGCATCAATCAATTGTGGCAAAATCTGAGCAGGACGCAGATTCGCAAACAGTTTCATACCCGCACGCAAACCTAGTAGAGCTTGTTCGGGACGCAGAGGCGCGGGCATGGTGTCCCATTTTTCGCCACCCACTGCGGCGAGCAGAACTGCATCACTGCTCTGACAAACTCGCAAAGTCTCATCAGGTAAAGGATGTCCTGTGGCATCGATCGCCGCGCCACCGACTAGAGCTGTCTCGAAAGCAAACGTAATCTCAAATTTTGGAGCGATCGCCTGAAGCACCGCCACCGCCACCTTCATAATCTCAGGACCAATTCCGTCCCCTGGCAAAAGCGTAACTTTATAGTTTTTAGGCATTACTTATCAAATCAAAATCAAATACATATAGCAATCCTATTTCATTTGTGAGGCTAAATGACTTAAGAGAGTGCGCCCGCAATCTCTTAAGTCATTGAAATTCAATTATCCCTCTGGGAATCTGAAGGGCGTTACTGGCTAGAATCAATTGGCTTGTTTATCGGTATATGGGAAGACGATCGCTAGGGATTGAACCCAGCCCATAAAAAAAGAGGAGGTGCAAAGCGCCTCCTCTTTTTTATCTTTATTTATGGACTTTTAGCTAACCCATTCAGGGATCGCTTCTTCCTTAGTGTTGGTTCGGCGCTCCAGAGTTTGGCGATCGAACTTCATGTGAATCGCCCGATTTTGCTCGCCGTCAGCAGCTACGGCAAAAATCGGATAATCCTGAATGCCATCTTGGAAAGAAGTATGGAAACGGAATGTACCATCAGCATTGAGCTTGATGGGGCGACCACCAATCGTAACGGATGCATCAGGTTCAGTTGCCCCATAGACGATCAACTCGGCATCAGCAACTAACCAAAACTGACGAGGACGAGATGGTGCTTCGCTAGAGAAGAAACTGTAGCTGGACATCAAGCCAATGCCAGAGTAATTAATCCCGCTAGTGCTAAGTGCGCCTGCCGCCCCTGTCATCATCCCTGCACCCGATGGGAAAATATAGGAACTAAGTGACTCAGAAGCCGTAATTCCTGATTCATGCTGCATGGAGCCGTACATGGAACCAGAGATTCTCTGCGTTTCAGATTCACGAGCGATGTTAAAAATTTCATCGTAGGAGTTTTTGGTGCTGTAGCTCTTATCGTTGTAGCTAGCGGGTGGTCGCACTTCTGGTTCAGGTTCTGCGAGTTTCTGGCTAGGCGGAACAAGCGTAAAGAAAGTCTGACCTTTGAGAGTTTGATCCCACGGCACAGTGATGAAGTTGTCTTCGACCCATTCTGATGGGAATACAGGTGGGATATGCACAACTTTAGAACGGGTCAACACTAACCAACGTCCGTCAGCACACCGATAGCCTAGCTCAGCTATGTAGTCTCGATCGCTGATTGGGATCGGCAAATACCATTCACGCGCTAGCTCATCGCTGTTGTACTCCTGCAAATTATTTGGAGTTTGGTACTCCAAATTAATGCCAGTAGCATCGTATAAGCGCAAAGCCAACTGCTGTCCACCTTGATTTCTCGCTTCTTCTTTTTGAGAATGTGGTACATCCCAATAAACATAAGCCCATTGAGGATCGCGAGGCAATAACACGATGCGACTTTCACCATAACCATTTGGCAGATCGCCAATGCTTTTGTCGATCGCAGCGATTGGTTTTAGATTTTCTTCTGTTTCTTCACTACCCAAATCAAACTTTGATGCTTCCACGATTTCTTGTGTCTCCGAGTTACTACGATCTACTTGGGTTGAGGCTGATTCTTGAGCCATGAGAATGGTTTGGATGTCAGACAGTAGCTGAGATTTTCGCATTCGACTATAGCGAGAAATTTCTAGCTCGGCTGCTACTTTGCGAAGTTGACGCAAGGTCATTTCTTCTAGGGGAGGACGTTCCCTCGCCATACAATTAACCTCCAACTGCTTGTAATGATGTCTACTCCAGTCACTTTGAACTGAAGAATTTGGTCTGTACTTGGGTATATTCTGCCAAATTTTTTGAGGCTGATCAATGTCTGAAATATGTATCTTGTAATAGCTCAGACTGGTTTATTATGCTTTTTAAACGCAAATACTGCGCCCAAACCAAATACCTGTCATTGTTGTGGCGATCGCATTAGTAATCTGGATAGGGGATCATTATGTTATGAACTCATAACATAATGATCCCCTATCCAGATTACTCGATGAATATTGGGGTAGGTTGCCCGAAAAGTCATAAGATTAGAACGGTAACAAAAGTATAATTTTATAAATTTTATAGATATGAAGACAAAATACGAGTCTTTATTTAAGGGTTCATTAAGAGTTTCATCTAAGGTTTCTTTGACGAGCTTATTTCGTTCAGCGATTGCCTCTATCATCTCCATATCCCTAGTGGCGCTAGTCGTGATTGGCGGCTTTACACCCGAAGCAAATGCAGCTTTATTTACCAAAAAAAATGATGCATTGACCACCAAGGAAGTCCAAGCTTTGGTCAACGCTGGCTTGACAGGTAACTACATGGCGGACACTGCCGATACCATCAAAACTATGCGTGAAGCCGTAAATATGGCTGATGATGCTGAAAATCGGATGGCAGTCAAGACATCGGCAAGATATCGGATTAATGCCTATGTGTCGCGTTATCGTGCCGATCGCGAAAAGAGTGGTTTGTACTCGTACACAACTATGTCCACAGCATTAAATACTTTGGCAGGATATTACAATGGCTCGATGAAGCGGGCTGTTCCTGCCAAAACACGCGATCGCTTATTGCAAGAGCTTGACCGCGCTGAAGCAGCTCTCGCTCAAGGGCGTTAATCAGGGGCGCTAATTTTATTTAAAGAAACCGCGCTTTTTGAAACCGTTTTTTAGAGCGCGGTTTTTTTAATAATCAGTTTGAGGATGGTAAACATTGACAACAGGATTAGCGATATACGAAGCATTGCAGCAAAATGTGCAAACTCATGAGTTTGTCGAAGAGTTACATCAAACCGAAGCAAAGGAATTTTGGTATAGTGCGATCGCTGTTCTTCAGCAGTTTTCGATGCAGCGACAACTTAAAGGCTTGTTGCTGACTCATCATCCTTACATTTTTGCGGATGCTGCTTTTCGACAGACTGAGTTACAAACTTGGATATTTACCACCAGCAGATCATCATTGTTTCCCACGGGTTCCTTACCGATTGGTGATACGCAAGTTGTTTCCATTCCCAAGTCCGATCCACTCAATCAAGAATGGCTATGTATTCTGATCACTGAGACTTTTAGTGCTTTAGTTGTTTCTTCAAATAAAAGCCATAGCTGCGTTTGGTCGCTGCATCCTATGGCAATTCAAACGGCGATCGCAGCACTATTACCCCGAATTCGTCGTGCTGAACAAAAAGCTTTATTGCAAACAAAGTTGCAACAATTCACTCCAACCATGCCGCCCTATCAAACTATGGCAAGGTTTGGCGCAATCTTGATGGCGCAATCTTCGATTCATCAGGAGTTACCGATTCCTGAAATCCAAGAAGTTGATATTATCAAAGCGATTACCCATGAGGTGAGAACGCCCCTGACCACAATTCGGATGTTGGTGCGATCGCTAAAACGGCGCAAAGATATATCGGCTGAAGTCCAAAATCGCTTAGATCGAATAGATGCAGAATGCACGGAACAGATTGAAAGATTTAATTTAATTTTTGAAGCCGCGCAACTTGATAGTTATCCCATCATATTAGAGGCAACTCAAATTGAAAATATCTTAAGTGATGGGTTTATGCGCTGGCAAGAGAATGCAGGAAGGAGGCAGATTTCATTGGAAATGATTTTACCAACTGAAATCCATCCTATTTCTAGCAATGCGCTACTTCTATCTCAGATTTTAAATGGTCTAGTTGATCGTCTTGTCCGAAGTTTTCCACCTGATAGTCATATTCAGCTAATTATCACCAGTGCGGGTGAATACCTCAAGTTGCAATTTTTATCACAAGTGACCAGACTAGACCGTGGTGATTTGCCATTACTCAAGGCAGTGGGACAATGGCTGATGCTGCAACCTGAGACAGGCACATTGAGCTTGAGTTTGCCAACTACGAAGACTTTGCTAAAGGCTCTGGGCGGCAAACTCACGGTCAGGATGCACTCGACCAGTGCATCCCATGACGGTGAAATTTTAACCATCTTTTTGCCATTTATTTAGCCAAATCGCGGAGGAGCGATCGCTGATTTTCATTCATGCTCTGCACAACTTGTTTAGCATCAGCGCTTTTCAACATCAGCAAAAGTTCTTCGATTTCGGCATTTAAATCAACATTTTTAGTATTTAGAGAAGAAGAGTGCGATCGGGGTGTAGGCTGATTTAGATCAGGCAGAACGCAATGACCGTTTTCACAGTTTAGGTTCAACTGTTGCCAATAGAGAGTGGGAACGATCTTCCCTCTTCTACCAATATGTTCATGATGAAGCAAACTCGACTGCATATAGTTGCGAGGTGAGTTATAGGCTTTTGCGGCGCGAGGATAAGGAACTGTAAAGCCTCCAAATGCTTTACGGTACTCCTCTGAGCCGAGAATTTCAGCAATAAAAGCAGTCATGCCATGTTCAATTAGAAGAGCCATATATGTACCAATCTCTTCATTGTCAATGGGCGCTCTAGCCAGAAAGTGCTTAAAGCTTAACTCCACAAACTTATAATTGGAACAATCTTCATAAAAACTATTGAGATAGACTTCTGATATGGCAAGTTCACCGATGAAATGCCGCACCCCTAGTTTCCCTTTCAAAAAGTCTTTTTCAGACTTAGCAAGAACTGTACGTTCGTACTCGTAGGGTTGACGCTCTAAGACTTGTTGATAGATTTGCCGCAATGCGACTTGGCGGTCTTCTTCGCTAGACTTGCGGTCAATAGTTACACGAAAATAATCGTTCATAACAACTTCTCCAAACTTCTTCAAAAACAATTTGACTGGGGCTTACATCCTAAGCATTTGTAAAAGCCGAAATAGCTGTTTCCAAATATGGCTTCACTAAACTAGAACTCTCAGGAGACAACATCTGTCCTACTACTTCCTGCAAAAGGCGATAAGCCGTAGAACATTCAGATGACATTTGGTAGGAATGGATGATGTTAGCGTGCCAACCCATTAATGACTCTTTAAAAAAGACTTCATCATCACGCAATATAGCTAACGCCATATAACGAAGAATGTGAGACATGTCATACTTGCAGCGTTGCAAATGCTTCTGTACTAAGTCTGGATATTGCTGAGCTAACAGTTTGAGCGATCGCACCACAAGTTCATCTGCGCGATCGCGCAATAGACTATAAGCTTCAAGACGTGCCGAAAAATTGCTGGCAAAACGTTCTAAATGGAACAGATCATTATCTGTAAGATAAACGCGATCAACATTCCCAATCTTCTCATCCAAAGTGCGATTCATCGTTAACATAGCTCTTTACCCCTTGTAAAAAATGTCTTATAAAAAATGCGTATAAAGCGTGTAAAAAATATCTAAGTCTCGAACTTCCCCTTCAACTTAAGAATAGAATTACACAAGTTAATATATTTAAAAAAGTAATAAAAATTAATAATAAATAGATGGAGATAACACGTTGGTAATTTTGTTGCAGTTTTAAGAACATCACGGTTAAAATAGGTTTACGAAACGTAATATTTAGATATCTCCATGCAATCGTCCGTAAGAATTGAAAATCTCAAGAAAACTTATGGCGAAACTATTGCCGTAGATGGAATTTCTCTGAATGTTGCACAGGGACAAATCTATGGACTCCTCGGTCCAAATGGGGCGGGTAAAACTACAACTATGCGCTGTCTTTGTACGCTGACTATTCCTGACTCGGGTCTGATCGAGGTGGCTGGGGCAACAGATGTCCGAACAATTCGCGATCGCATTGGGTATGTGGCGCAAGAAGTGGCTCTGGACAAAGTGTTAACGGGGCGTGAGTTATTGCGATTTCAGGCTGCGCTCTATCACATTTCACCCAAACAAATTAGCGATCGCATTGAGAGCGTACTTGACTTATTACAACTAGAGCCATATGCCGATAAGCTTTCGGGAACGTATTCGGGTGGGCTGAAGAAGCGTTTGGACTTAGCCGCAGGTTTATTGCATCAACCCTCTGTACTAATCCTTGATGAGCCAACGGTGGGTTTAGATATTCAGAGTCGGATTGCGATTTGGGAATTTTTACGCAAGCTCAGAGCTTCAGGCGTAACTATTTTAATCAGTAGTCACTATCTTGAGGAAATCGATGCCCTTGCCGATCGCGTAGCAATTATTGATCGCGGCAAAATTATTGCTGAAGGGACAACTGAAGAATTAAAAACTCAAGTTGGCGGCGATCGCATTACGGTTCGGATTCGTGAGTTTGCTGATCGCCACGAAGCAGAGCAGGCGCGAAAAATATTGCAACAGTTGCCAATTGTGCAGAGTATTACGATCAATGCCGCTCAAGGTAATGCGGTTAATTTATTTGTGACACCCAATGCCAATGCGATTAGTGAAATCCAAAACATGTTAACTGCTGTTGACATTAACGTATTTAGTTTGTCGCAGTCACGTCCCAGTCTTGATGATGTATTTCTTGCCGCAACGGGGCAAACCATTCTTGATGCCGAAATCGCTCAGGCAGAAATACTTGTCGCCACCAAAGGCAAAAAGAAACGCTAATCTTCTTTAATTAGTGTCTAAATTACGTTGGTATGTAGCAAAAACTTTCAGGAGTATATTTCCGCAAATTTAGACAAACCTTAACTATCCATGACAGTTTTTTGTATGTAATTGCATCTAGTATATGTAACTGCATCTAATATACGATGTGAGGATACGTCCTTGATTTGCCAAATTCGAGGTGCAATATGACCGATTTTAATTCTTTCCTGTTGGCTCAAACAGCAACAGCTGAAAGTTTTGCCGTTAAAGATTTGCTCAGACCCGATGGCATCGTACTTCAACTTGTTCTTGCGATCGCAATTCTAGTTGGTGGTTGGGTAGTTGCTATATTTTTTGCTTCAATGACTGAGAGCTTTTTGAAGCGAACAAATCTTGATAATAAACTTGCAGGTTGGTTGACAGGTTCGCGTAGTAATAGTTTTCCAATTGAAAAATGGGCTAGTACTGCCGTTTTCTGGATCATTTTGTTATTTGCTTTAGTTGGATTCTTCCAATTCCTCAAACTAGATGCTGTTGCTACGCCGTTAAATGGTTTATTAGGACAAATTACATCGTTCTTACCTAAACTCGGTGCAGCGGCTATCTTGGTTGGACTCGCATGGGTCTTAGCAACTGTTAGCAAAATGATTGTCGAACGCTTTTTGCGATCGGCGCAAATTGATACCAAGCTAAATGATAGTGTCAGTGACGCAAATGTGGAGGCGATGCCTCTGAGCGCGACTCTATCATCAGCTTTATATTGGTTTATCCTGCTGCTGTTTTTACCATTAGTACTCGATACGCTTGGGTTAGTTCAAGCTCTTGAGCCTGTCAAAAATCTGGTCAATCAGATTTTGAGCGCTTTACCTAAAATCCTCAAAGCGGTAATGATCGGCGGTATTGGTTGGTTGGTTGCTCAAGTCGTGAAGCGGATTGTCACTAATCTACTTGCTACTAGCGGCGCTGATCGCTTTATGCAGCGTTGGATGCATCAAACAGCTAACCAGACTCAATATACGCTTTCTCAAGTAGTTGGGAATTTTGTTTATGTATTGATTCTGATTCCTACTGCGATCTCCACACTAGAAGCATTAGAGATTGGCGCGATTTCACGTCCAGCTACAGCGATGCTCGATCAGGTATTGCGCTTCTTGCCGCAAGTGTTTGTGGCTAGTGCCATTCTCACTGTCGCTTATTTCTTTGGTCAGTTTGCCAAAAATATTGTTTCTGGGATTCTCACAGGATTGGGCTTTAACAATATCCTGCAATGGTTAGGATTCAGCGCGATCGCCGCAACTGCACCGACTGAGTCACGAGTAGAAGTCGATGCTGGAAATATGCCGATCGCTTCTCTTCCACCACAAACACCTTCGCAAATTGTTGGGATTATCGTATTTCTAGCAATCATGCTAGTGGCGATCGCTACGGCTACTGATGTCCTCCAAATCAATGCCCTGACCAGTATTGTTTTTGGTGTCCTGAAAGTTTCTGGACAAGTACTCAGTGGTGTGATTATTTTTGCGATCGGCTTATACCTTGCTAATCTCGCCTTTAATCTGATCTCTAGCACTGGCGGTCGTCAAGCGAGAATCCTCGGTCATGCAGCTCGCATCTCGATTGTGGCTCTGATTACGGCTATGGCTCTCAAACAAATGGGTGTTGCGAGTAACATTGTCGATCTTGCATTTGGCTTGCTAACTGGAGCGATCGCTGTGGCGATCGCCGTCGCTTTTGGACTGGGTGGCAAAGATATCGCTACTCAACAATTGCGTGAATGGTTAGACTCATTCAAACGTAACGACTAAACTTTTATAGAACCCAAAAAGTAAAA
>JANXUJ010000230.1 GCA_025356295.1 Cyanobacteriota bacterium | reverse complement strand
ATTCCATGGACAAACATCTTGGCAAATGTCGCAGCCCGCCACCCAATTTTGTAAATTAGCCGCGATCGCTTCAGGGATTATAATTCTGCTAATAGGCTCTGCAAGGATTTAGTCATGGGAAGCATTGCGTATTTAGATTGTCCAACAGGAATCTCAGGTGATATGTGTTTGGGAGCCTTAGTGAGCGCTGGTGTTCCTTTAGAGTATTTACGCGATATTGTTCACAAATTAGGACTCGATTGCGAAGTTAAGTTATGGACAGAACTGGTTCATCGCGGCAGTATTGAAGCAACTAAAATGCATGTGGAGTTACTTAAAGTAGAACATACTCATGAGCATGGAACTCAAGCTCATGAAGTACAAACACACTCTCATGATGATCAATCCCATACACATGCGTCTCATCCACATCAGGTACATCGACATTTACCCGATATCGAGAAGATGATTCGTGGGGCAAAGTTACCAAAACAGGTCGAGATTTGGAGCTTAGCGACATTTAAAGAACTTGCGATCGCGGAAGGAGCCGTGCATGGGATCGCTCCAGAGTCAGTCCATTTTCATGAAGTTGGCGCAATTGATGCGATCGTGGATATTGTCTGTACTTGTGCAGGATTTGCTTGGCTAGAAGTTGATCATATCTACTGCTCAGCTTTGCCTGCGGGTGGTGGATATGTAGACTGCGATCATGGCAAAATGCCCGTACCCGCGCCTGCCACCTTGAAACTATGGGAAATGCACGGAGTCACTACTTTTGATAATGGAATCAGCAAAGAATTAGTGACACCGACAGGAGCAGCGATCGCCGTTACCCTCTGTGAAAAGTTTGGCGAAGTTCCCTTAATCAAAATCAAAAAAGTGGGACTAGGTGCAGGTACTCAAGATTTAGAGATACCAAATATCTTGCGTGTGTGGGTTGGCAAGAGTAAAAGCAAACATAAAAAAAAACCTTAAAGTCTGATATTTTTCGTTCCCAAAGGAACGAAAAATATCAGACTTTAGAAACGATCGCAATCTTAGAGACACAAGTTGATGATATGACCGCACAGGCGATCGCTTACACAATGGAGCAGCTACTCCAAAACGGCGCGCTAGATGTTTATACTCAAGCGATCGGCATGAAAAAATCGCGCAGTGGCACATTAATTACAGTAATTTGTGATGGCGATCGCCAAGCTAGTTGCGAACAAATTCTCTTTCGCGAAACCAGTACACTCGGCATCAGATGTCGTTTGCAAGAACGGAAGATATTACATCGCGAAATCTATGAAGTAATTACAAAATATGGCAAAGCTAGAGTTAAATTTGCCTTACGTTCGCAATTTGTTTCTCCGCCAGCGGCGGAGAAACAAATACTCGACTGGCAGACGGTATATACAGTGCAACCAGAATATGAAGACTGTGCAGAATTAGCGCGATCGCACAATCTTCCATTAACCCTAATTCAAGAAGTCGTGAAACTTGCAGGAGAGTCTCTACTTAAGACGCAGACTTATCACCAGAAGTAAGAATTAACTTGAGTTTCAGGTCAATCAGATTAATATTTGCCATGCCAATTTGCACATCTCCTTCTAAGACGATGCCCGTACTAATCAGGCGATCGAGCAGTTCTAAAATTGATGACTCGCCCGATGAATGTTCAGGATAATAAGCACCACGTTTAGGCAGAAGTTTGCCAAATTCACCGAGATCAAGGTTTAGGTCTTCAGGATCAATATCTAAAACTTCACAAAGGTTAAAAATCTGCTGCTCAAGAGCTTGCAGACTATCTGCTGCTCTTTCGATTTCTGACTCAGTTAATTTTTCAGCATCCATTCGCCGAATAACTTGCGCTTCCATTAACTGACGCAACAACTCAACCAATGTGAGAATTAGTGGTGCTAGTCCAGATTTTTTGGGTTTGACGAGTAAGCTATCATCAGTCATTCAAAAATTCCATGAGCTTTACTTAATGGCGCGAGGTTAAGTAGCTCCGCATAATTAAAAACCAAAACTAGAGCGGGAGACTCACGCTTTTAAGCTTTAAGGTTACTTATGCATAGCTACTTAATCTCGCGAACTGTAGAAGTCTAACCTGTCGTAGTCGAGAAATTGTGAATTTGGGCGATCGCCTTGAGGAGATACTGACAAATTTGTTAGGTTAAGAGGATTAGAAGTGAAATTTTCACTGCTAATCACAAAAATCGCTGACAATGCGATCGCATTCACAACTTTTTCACGCACAAACTACGCATAAACACCTACCATTTTGCTAGCATTGTAAAAATAGCTACTTTTTATAGCTGCTTTTTTCATAGCCATTTCATAGCGGCAGGCTTATCCAAAGCTTCACGATCTCATTCAATACTATCTCCAAATAAGATAGAGGTATCTACTGTGGTTTCTTCTCCCCCAACAACATCGAAAGACTCACTGAATCTTGAAGATGAACTTTTATCTCAGATAAAGTCAACTAATCCGAGCCTCGATATTACCACAGACAATATAACTGACCGTTCGATGATTGCAATTCTTGACTTCGGCTCTCAATACTCAGAGCTAATTGCACGGCGTATCCGTGAGACACAAGTTTATTCTGAAGTTTTAAGCTACCATACATCAGCCGAAAATCTGGTGAAGTTAAATCTCAAAGGCATTATCCTATCGGGTGGTCCAAATTCTGTTTATGACGAAGATGCGCCGCAGTGCGATCCTGAGATTTTTAAATTGGGATTGCCGATTTTAGGGGTTTGCTACGGGATGCAGCTAATGGCAAAGCAACTCGGCGGGAAAGTAGAACGAGCCGAACGCGGGGAATATGGCAAAGCGGAATTGGTAATTGATGATCCCACCGACTTGCTGACCAATGTGGACACAGGCACAACTATGTGGATGAGTCATGGCGACTCAGTAATTGATTTGCCACAAGGCTTTGAGATTTTGGCTCACACCGAGAATACTCCTTGTGCGGCGATCGCTGATCATCACCAAAAACTTTACGGAGTTCAGTTCCATCCTGAAGTCGTCCATTCCAAAGGTGGCATGGCAATGATTCGCAATTTTGTCTATCATATTTGCGAATGCGACCCGACTTGGACAACTGATGCTTTTATCGAAAACTCGATCCAAGAAATTCGCACTCAAGTTGGCAATAAGAGCGTATTGCTAGCCCTTTCAGGCGGAGTAGACTCCTCCACACTTGCCTTTTTGCTGCATAGAGCGATCGGCGATCAACTTACTTGCATGTTCATCGATCAAGGCTTCATGCGAAAGCTAGAGCCAGAGCGTCTAGTCAAACTATTTGAAGAACAGTTTCACATCCATGTCGTCTATGTAAATGCACGCGATCGCTTCCTTGAGAGAGTTAAAGGAATTACTGAACCTGAGCAAAAGCGGAAGTTAATCGGTGGCGAATTTATCAATGTATTTGAAGAGGAATCGCAGCGACTCGGACCATTTGACTTCCTTGCTCAAGGTACTCTCTATCCTGACGTCATCGAATCAGCAGACACTAATGCTGATCCAGTCACAGGCAAGCGTGTTGCGGTCAAAATCAAGAGCCATCACAATGTCGGTGGACTGCCCGACAATCTGCGCTTTACTCTAGTGGAACCACTTCGCAAACTCTTTAAAGACGAAGTGCGTAAACTCGGTACAGCGCTCGGACTTCCTGAAGAAATTGTCAAGCGTCAACCCTTCCCTGGTCCTGGTCTAGCGATTAGGATTATTGGTGAAATTACTAGCGATCGCTTGAATACTTTGCGCGATGCTGACCTGATCGTTCGTCAAGAAGTTAATCGCGCGGGTCAATACAATAATCTTTGGCAAGCATTTGCAGTTTTATTACCCACAGTTCGCAGTGTCGGCGTGATGGGTGATAAGCGCACATACTCCCATCCTGTGGTGTTGAGAATGGTCACGAGTGAGGATGGCATGACTGCTGACTGGGCAAGAGTGCCTTATGAATTGTTAGAAACTATCTCTAATCGAATCGTCAATGAAGTAGAAGGTGTAAATCGAGTGGTGCTAGATATCACATCTAAACCACCTGGCACAATTGAATGGGAATGATCACGTAAAGATCACTAAGTGATGATATCCCGCGCGAAGCGCGGGATATCATCACTTAGTGATCTTTACAGCCAGTTGGCGGTAGTGTCTTCCTACTTAATGTTGATAACATGGGGGGCATTTGATCGCATTCAGGTTGAAAGGCATGAGTATTCAAAGACCTCGGCGCAAAAACATGAGTACTGAGAGCTTTTATGCAGATATACCTGTTATGCAAAATTTCGCCGATATTACTGATAGCGAAAATTTTTATCCAGTTCCCAATGATTGGGCTATAGTCATTACTGATGTTGTCGAATCAACGAAAGCGATCAAGTTGGGCAAATATAAGGATGTCAATCTCTTAGGAGCTTGTTCGATCATTGTAATTTTAAATATAGTCGGAGACTTAGAAATTCCATTTATATTTGGGGGCGATGGCGCATCTCTTCTGATTCCACCAAGATTTATTCAAGAAGCAGCGCAAGCATTGTTAGCGGTGCAGAAGATGGCAGCCGATGAGTTTAATCTAACTTTACGCACAGGGATCGTGCCGATCGCCGCAATCACCTCAAACTATGAAATCAAGGTCGCCAAACTGCGTATTTCTGAAAACTATGACCAAGGAATCCTAAGAGGCGGTGGGATTAGCTATGCCACCAATTTAGTTAAAGATATAGCGACAACTGATTTATACAGCCCCAAGTCTGAAGGTGGATATGCGATCGCTGATTTTTCAGGGCTAGAATGTCGCTGGCAAGATATTCCCACTCGTCATGAAGAGATTCTCAGTTTGATCGTATTTGTAACTGCCCCAAGTCAGACTCAAATTGACAGCCTTTATCGAGAAGTGATTAACGAAATTGATCGCATTTATGGACAAGGAACAGAGTGTCATCCTGTCGTATCTGAGAACTTACAGCTTGCTTTTCGGAAAAAGAATTTATTGTCAGAAACAAAGGTTTTTATTACTTCTAAAGATTGGTGGCAACAAGTTTTGTATTTATGGAAAATACGTCTGATTAATCTGTTAGGGCTTATTCTGATCAAATTTAATCTCAAAACCAGTGGATTTAACTGGGGAAATTACAAACAAATTGTTTCAGAAGCCACTGATTTTAAAAAGTTTGATGACGTGCTACGCATGGTCATCTCTGGGAAAACCCGACAGCGCAAAAAGTTAATTAATTATTTAGAAAAAAAATTTCAAGAAGGTCGTTTAGTTTATGGATTTCATGTTTCCGATCGCGCTTTGATGACTTGTTTAGTATTTGAGCGCGATGGTCGTCAAGTGCATTTTGTGGATGGGGCTGATGGTGGCTATGCGTTAGCAGCTAAAGCAATGAAAGATCGCCTAAAAAGCTAATGGAGTTATTTCCCCGCCTTCGGCGGGGAAAATAAATCTCTACACCTTCTAGCGATCGCATTGCGCTAATAAGTTTATTTCCCCGCCAAAGGTGGGGGAAATAAACTTCTACATTTTTTAGCGATCGCATTGCAAGGTAGGCTAGTAAGAGTGACTATAGCAAAAGGAAACCTCCCGTGCTTTTATCAAAAGGCTTTGAAGTAGAAATCTACACCTCTACACCAACGGGGGATGTGGTTGGTTTTAGCGATCGCATTGTCGCCAATTTAAACGGGTTTGTACGCGAACCCGACACTCGCAATGTCGAATACATTACACCACCTTTTCATAAATATGAACCGTTACTAATGGCTCTGGTGGAGCCACGTCAGAGATTACGCAGCTATTTGCGATCGCTTGGTGACTACACACTAATGCCGGGGAGTACGCTCGCTTTGGGTGGAGCCGATCGCTTCTATCGCTCTGATCCGCTAAACCCTTACCACACATATATCGAGCAGACCTACGGCACAGATGTTGTCACCGCAAGTATTCATATCAATGTGGGCATTCCCGATTTAGAGTTATTGATCGCCGCCTGTCGGCTGATTCGTCTCGAAGCGCCACTATATCTTGCCCTTAGCGCTGCATCTCCCTTTGTTAATGGTAAAGCCACAGGTTCTCATTCTTCGCGTTGGAAGATGTTTCCCAAAACACCAAAGTTAGTGCCATTGTTCCGCAATCATCGCCATTTTGTCGAATGGACAGAACAACAGTTGCAATTAGGAACCATGCAAAATGTTCGACATCTCTGGTCATCAGTGCGTCCCAACGGTGATAATCGTCCTTACAATCTCAACCGTTTAGAGCTACGAATTTCTGATCTTGTGATCGATCCTGTGGCGCTATTAGCGATGACAGCGCTCTTAGAGATGCGCTTAAATCAATTTTTAGAAGCTGGTATCGGTTCAACGCTTGATCCACTGGCTCCTAATGCTAGCAAATTCACACCTAGCGAACTCGAAGCGATCGCTGATCAAAACGAAATCGCCGCCGCAGTCAACAGCCTTGATGCAGTGTTGATCCATTGGCAAACAGGCGCAGAGATCACGGCAAGAGAATGGATTTCTAGCCAGTATGAAGAACTGCGATCGCGTGCTAAAGATATGGGTGTGTGGTGTTTCTTGTCACCATTGCAAAAAATAGTTGATCAGGGCAATGAAGCGCAACGTTGGCTAGCTGCTTATCATAATGGACTGAGTCCTCGTCAAATCATGACTAATGCGATCGCTAGTGCTGAGCAAATGGATAAGGAACTAGCAGAAGCTCTATTGTTGACTTAAAACCCAGAGCTTTGGTCGCCAGATTCGCTAGCGACCAAAGCTCTAGGTTTTAAGGTTATTTATAATTCTGTTTCAAAGCTAACACGCTTGTATAGATTAGAAGTGGCGATCGCTATCTCCATTGATGTGAGAGAAATCGTCATGTCACCTTCATAGGCTGTAAATATCCAGCGATCGCCATCTTTATGAAAATGCTCTACATACATTTTATTTTGAGAAACTAACAGATATTCCTTGAAAGTGGGAATAGTCCGATAAGCCGCAAATTTGTCGCCGTGATCATAGGCGGCTGTGGAAGGAGATAAGATTTCGGCAATCAAAATAGGATTGACTAATGTATCCTTGCGTCCTTCTTGATATTCCAAAGGTTCCGCCATGATCATCACATCAGGATAAGTAGCAATCTTGCGATCAGGAATCCAGAGGCGTTGATCGGTGACAAAGATGCAGTAAGGCTGTGGCAAAATTCCATGCAAAGTAGCAAAGAGATTCCCAATAATACGGTTGTGCTTAGGTGTACCGCCAGTCATCGGGTTAATTTCTCCATCAATATATTCGTTTCTTGTCTCTGAACTAATTTCGCGATCAAAATAGTCGATAAGAGAATATTTTCTTGTTAGGGTTAGCATGGTTATCTATCCAGAGTGGCTGCTTTATAATTCTCGCTTAAAAACTGCTTTTATTAGTGTTCTTAAAGAAATGATGATGTTCCGCGCTTCGCGCGGAACATCATCATTTCTTTAAGAGAGTCAGATCATGATAAAACCATATCTTTAGGAATTGCACTGATTAGTTTTTGAGTATAAGTTTCTTGGGGATTGGTATAAATATCCTCAGCAGCGCCTAATTCCACGATTGCACCGTTGTTCATCACCATGATGCGATCGCTCATAAACTTGACGACACCGAGGTCATGAGAAATAAATATATAAGTTAATCCAAATTCAGTTTGAAGTTCTTTTAATAGATTGAGAACCTGAGCTTGTACTGACACATCAAGAGCAGAGACTGGCTCATCTGCCACGATTAATTTAGGATTGAGAGCCAGCGCCCGCGCAATACAAATACGCTGGCGCTGACCACCCGAAAACTCATGGGGATATCGGCGCATCGCGCTCTTGGTCAGACCAACACGTTCTAGCAAATAAGCAGCTCTCTCGCATCTTGCCGCAGCACTACGATAGCGTTGAAAGCGTTCTTGATAGCTATGAATTAACAGTGGTTCCGCGATCGCATTACCCACAGTCATGCGGGGATTGAGCGAACCATAAGGGTCTTGGAAAATCACTTGCAAGTCGCAACGCAGTTTTTGTAAGGCTTCTCCTCTCAGCTGTGAGATTTCTTGTCCTTCAAACTTGACCGAACCCATCACCGTACTCGTCAATCCTAAAATCGCTCTTCCTGTAGTTGTTTTACCACAGCCAGACTCGCCTACCAGTCCGAGAGTTTCACCTCGATAGACATCAAAACTAATATTATTGACCGCCACCATGTAGCGTTTTTTTAGTCCTAAAATACTACGAATTGGGAATTCGATCCTGAGATTATCAACAGATAGAATTGGCTCTTGCTTTTGTAGTTCCACTAACCGCGCTGCGATTTCTTCGGGTGGCACAACTTCCAAATAGCGAGAGTCAGTAGGTTCTCTCTCGATCATCTGCCCATTTTGGACTTCCATAAAGTCGCTGACGGTTGGTAATAGTCGTAACTGACGATCTGGTCGTGGACGACAAGCGATTAAGCCTTTTGTATAAGGATGCTGCGGTGATTGGAAGATGTTTCGCGTATCATCAACTTCCACCACTTCACCTTGATTCATCACGATCGCGCGATCGGCTATCTCTGCTAATATCCCTAAATCATGGGTGATAAATATCATCGACATTTGGCGCGATCGCTGAATCTCTCTAAGCAAATCTAAAATCGCCGCCTGCACAGTCACATCGAGCGCCGTTGTCGGCTCGTCAGCAATAATTAACTGCGGGTTGCCAGAAATTGCCATCGCAATCATCACTCGCTGCAACTGTCCACCTGAAAGCTCATGGGGGTAACGTGCTATTAACTGCTCAGGATGAGGCAACTGCACTTCATTAAACAAATGGATAGTGCGTACTTCTGCTTCTGCTGCCGAAACCTTTTGATGCTGCCTGATTGCTTCGATCACCTGATAGCCACAGGTAAATAAGGGATTGAGCGAAGTCATCGGCTCTTGAAATATCATCGCCATGCGATCGCCTCGATATTGCAGCATTCTTTTCGGCGATACTTTGATTAGATCAACTGGTGTTTCGCCACTTGGTCGAAATAGTACTTCCCCATGCGTGACTCGACCCGACTCTCCCAATAATCCCATAATCGCCAAAGCTGTTGCTGACTTGCCAGAGCCAGACTCACCAACGATGCCAAGTGTCTGACCTTGAGCGAGATCAAAAGAAATATTTTTGACAGCATGGACAAGTCCCTCATCGCCACGAAAGGTAACTTGCAAGTTACGCACAGAGAGCAATAAATCTTCAGTCGGAGCTTGTGACATAGATTATTAACGAGAGTCAGAATTAGTAGTTATTATAAGAGGGCGCTAAGCGTTCTCTTAATAATAACGCCAATAATAATTACTAAATATGCATCTTCCTTACCCTGTATTACCAACGCCCGATCGCACTCGTGCTACTTTTATTGCCAGTAATGCAGTGGTAATTGGCGATGTCCATATTAGCGATCGCGTCAATATTTGGTATCACGCAGTAATCAGAGCCGATGTAAATCGCATTGAGATTGGCTACTGCACCAATATTCAGGACGGCACGATCTTGCATGGTGATCCCGCTCAACCCTTAGTAATTGGTGAATATGTGACGATCGGACATCGAGCGATCGTGCATGGTATCGCGATCGGGCGCGGCAGTCTAATCGGCATGGGCGCAATCATTTTAGAAGGTGTGAAAATTGGGGCGGGTAGTATTGTCGGCGCAGGAGCGGTGGTGACAAAAGATGTGCCTGATGGTGTAGTGGTGGCGGGTGTCCCCGCAAAGGTGATGCGCGAACTATCAGAATTAGAACAACAAGAGGCGATCGCCCATGCCGAAAACTATTATCAGCTATCGCTGTTACATAGGCATTGCTAAAATTTGTGAAATCTCTTTCAGCATTAATTGCTTGACCATCTCGCTGCCATAACTAGAGATATGACCTGCATCTTGATAGAGCTGCCGACCTTGGGAATCTGTAAATCGAATCTCTCCATTTGATTTTTTAAATAAATACTCAATATCTAAAACATGAACCCGATCATTTTGATGCGATCGCAAAAACGTATTTGTATCTTTACGAAGACTTGAAAACTCAATATCTTCAAAAATAGGGCGTTGACCAAATTCGCGTATTGCCTGCCTTGAAGCATACTTGGGGAGAATTGGAGGCTGTGTAATCAAAATAACATACTTTGATTTTTGAAGAATTTGAGACAGGGCCGTTTTAAAGCGATCTCGATTAACTCCAATCTTCTCAGACCAAGCTGCTACGAAGATCGTAATTTCAGGATTTGCGTGGCTAAGAAATATTAACGAATCTTTATAGAGTTGTCCATCAGGCAGAGGATCACCCGCAGCAACACTAATTAGATGTACCTTAATCTGCATTTCTTTAGCAATTTGTTTTAAAGACAGACCATACATCGCTCCATTACTATCTCCCATTAAGACAACTACTGGTTTAGATAAAGTGGAGTTAAAAGTGATTCCACCATCCTTTACGGAATTGGGATTTGCATTGATATAGTTGCTAGTATTAACGAACAGTCCGATCACAACAAATGTGATTACTGCGATTGCAAAAATGGTGAAGCCAAAAAGTTTTCTCTTTGGTTGGTTTAAATATGAACGAATAGGTTTCTCAAACCAATAATATGATACGAAAGAGAAAGTAATCGTTAGAAATATCTTTAAAACTGCTCTAATAATGAACAATTGTCCATAGAGAGCGTAATCGACAAAGGAATAGATTGGCCAATGCCATAGATATAGAGAATATGACATCTTGCCGATAAAAACAAGATATGGATGAGACAGCCATCGTTCAGATATGCTTTGCTGATTTTGAGGGCAACCGATTAACAAGAGCGTTGCTAATACTGGTATTACCGCCACAAATCCAGGAAATGGAATACCTTCATGAATAGTAAAAAATGCAACAATGATTGTGAGAATTCCAATATTTGAGAGTATTCCATTTAAGCGTTGATTTGCTAAGTGACTCTCTGAGTAATGATTTGATGGTTGATATTGATAAGTGGCAAGGATACACCCAGCTAGAAGTTCCCAAGCTCTAGTTGGTAATAAATAAAACGCCCATGTTGGATTTTTTGTGGTTAGTACTACATAAGCAGCAAGACTAAGAATTGCGATCGCTATGAGAATGAGTGACAGTCGACGGCGAGTTGTGTCGATCCGATATGTGCAATAAACAATGAGTGGAAATATAAGATAAAACTGCTCTTCGACGGATAGTGACCACATATGAAGCAAAGGCTGAGCATCGGGCGACAACTCAAAATAGTTACCTTGTAGCATCAACTTCAAATTGGCTACAGACAGAGCAGCGGCAACGATCACAGCTCCCACAGAAGCAAAATCTTGCGATGTATATAAAACTGACGCTGTAGCTAATGTAACAAGTGAGACAAGAAAGAAGACGGGAAATATTCGTGAAATTCGTCTTTGATAAAAACGCCAAAAACTAAACTGTTTATCTTCACATTCACTAATGATAATTGAGGTGATCAAATATCCTGAAATCACAAAAAACACATCAACGCCTATAAATCCTCCAGGTAGTAGGCTTTTGTGAAAATGAAATATGAGAATAGAAATTACAGCGATCGCCCGCAATCCATCAATATGAGGGCGATATTTAAATAAAGACATTAAATTATTTTCTTGTTATAACCTTAAAATCTAAAAGAGTGAATCGTCCGTTAGGCAAGAGACCCACTCTCTGGTTTTGGTTTTTAATTATGTTGAGCTAATTAGAGAAAAACAGCGCTTAGCGCCGCTTTTCTCTAATTAATGATTAGATTTACTAAAGTTCGCACTGCGAAGCCAGTACCGCCAGCATTGTTATAGCCAGACTCGCGCTCAGTCCAGACTGGTCCTGCCACATCGAGATGCGCCCATGCAGGTGTGGTTTCGACAAACTGCTTTAAGAACATCGCCGCCGCGATCGCACCACCCGCCCTTGTCCCTGTATTTTTAAAATCGGCAACAATGGACTTAAACTGCTCGAAGTACTTCTCTTCTAGGGGCATTCGCCAGATTTTTTCACCCGCATCCTTGGCGGCGAGAGCGATCGCTTCAGCTAGATTCTCATCGATTGACCACATTCCTGCAATATCTTCACCGAGAGCCACGACACATGCACCTGTGAGTGTGGCAAGGTCAACGATCGCATCGACACCCAGCTTGTCAGCATAGACTAGGGCATCGGCAAGGGTTAGGCGACCTTCAGCATCGGTGTTATTCACCTCGATCGTTTTGCCATTAGAAGCAGTGAGAATATCGCCTGGGCGCATCGCCTTACCATTGATCATGTTTTCGCAAGCCGCGACAATGAAGTGTACTTCGATGTCTGTGGGTTGGAGATGGGCGATCGCTTTCGCTGCACCAAGCGCTGCGGCTGATCCACCCATATCAGTTTTCATTAGTTCAATGCTGCATCCTGCGCCTGTTTTGATATTCAAGCCGCCAGAGTCAAAGGTCAATCCCTTACCGATGATCGCTAATTTACGCTTGGGTGTGCCATTGCTGTAAGTGAGATGAATAAACTTTGGGGGAATATCCGAGGCGAGTGACACAGCTAGAAATGCGCCCATGCCGAGAGCTTCGCATTCTGCTTTTTCGAGAATTTTGGCAGTGAAATAATTTGACTCGGCAGCGATCGCTACCGCTGTGTCGGCAAGCGTAATCGGCGTAACGATATTCGCAGGAGCCGATACTAACTCTCTCGCTAAAATTACACCATCGATAATCTGCTGCGCTTTAGCGATCGCACCACTAGCAAGTTCAGGATTGGTTTCCAAAATCTCAA
This sequence comes from Cyanobacteriota bacterium, assembly GCA_025356295.1. GTDB lineage: Bacteria > Cyanobacteriota > Cyanobacteriia > Pseudanabaenales > Pseudanabaenaceae > Pseudanabaena. The sequence goes on along the minus strand of JANXUJ010000230.1, from coordinate 37,332 downwards.
CTTGTTCGAGCAAAAATGGCTGGTTATCTTTAGATTTAAAGCGCTTGTCTTGATGCGCTGCTAGCAACACACCTTCAGCGATCGCTTGAGTTGTAAAATCAATATTTTGATTGTAGCTAGGAAAAGCGATCGCTAACTTTTTTACTTTCTCTTTATTTGCCCAGCGTGTTGCGGCGGCAGCAGCTTTGCGCCAATCATCAGGATTGGCTTTAGCAGGATCACCCAATCCAATTAAAATCACTTTACGGATCGCATAGTCGATTCCCACTCGACCACTGACCGATGTGCCGACCGCCCCCACAAATTCTGATTCAATTATCAAATCGCTCAAAGTACAGCCTAAAACTTTAACATCCAAGCTTTTTAGTGGTTCAGATAGCTCTAGATATTTGGGCTTTTGACTTTCTGTTTGCTCGTCACTAGCGGTTTTAGGATTAGTAAAAACAGCGATCGCCAGAGCATCCCCGCACCAAGCCTGAGATACTGTTACCGATGCAAGAATATTCATTAAGATATGTCTTTTGTATAGATTTTGTTAAGTCTTATATTTATATCATAGCTGTTTGAAAGCTAGGCAGCAAAGGGAACACAAACTGCTGATGTTAATTTTTGAGGCTACTTAGTTGCTGTATATTGAAATTTGCAGAATATATAAACATATTTTCACATTTCTACCCGATTGGATGATGATTGTGACTTACCAGCTATCAGAAGATGCTGCAAGTAAGATATGTTTGTTAACTGAATATTGTAGACGTGAAGAGTGACGGACCGAACTATGCGAATTTCTTCCAGTTGGTTGATGCTTGGTGCGAGCTTATCGCTTCTGATTCCAGCTTGGACAGCCAACGCTCAAGAATTTACAAGCAACTTACGCCCTGTCACGAAGGTTGTGTTAGAACCTGATCTCAAAATAACAATTACTCCACAGCTTATTGCCCAATCTACTGAACCCGCGAGGATTATTCCCAGTGCCGCCGCCTCTAACGCGGGAAAGCTTGATCCTGAACAAACTCTGGTCGTGCCAACTACACCTAGTCAAGTTAAGCTAGAGCGCACCAGAGCCGTTACCCTCGAAGAAGTTGTAGATTTGGTTGAAAAAACAAACTCTGACTGGATTCAAGCCAGAATTGCCATAGACCGCGCTCTGGCTGCATTAGCAGAAGCCGAAGCAGGGCGATCGCCAACAGTTACAGGATCACTTCAATATACTTATAATGACTCTGCTCAATCTCGGCTAAATAATATCAATAATGCATCCTCAACTCCCACCGCACGAAACACAATCAGCAATCCGATTTCAGCCAGTGTTGGGGTTGACTACAACATTTTCGACTCAGGTATCAATGATTCTACGATCCGTGTTGCTACCAATAACTTGAGAATTGCCGAGTCTAACCTTAATCAAGCTAGACAATCACTGCGTTTGAATATCGTAACTGCATATTACAATCTCCAAAATGCCGATGAAACCATCCGTATTCAACGCAAAGCTGTAGAGAATTCAGAAAGAAGTTTAAAAGATACTCAAGCTAGAGAACGCGCTGGCGTTGGCACCAAGTTTGATATATTGCAATCCGATGTGTCATTGGCTAATACTAAGCAAGATTTACTCAATGCGGAAGCGACTCAATTAATCGCTAGACGTGAATTGTCTCGCCAGCTCAACTTTCCCCCGACAGTCGAGCTTACAGCTGCCGATAAAATCGCGCCTGTATCTCTATGGAAGTTACCTTTAGAAGAATCAATAATCCTAGCCTTGCGTAATCGTGCTGAACTAGATATTCGCAAGTTAGAGCGTGAAGTTGCTCGCGATCGCGCTAATACATCATTAGCAAGATTAGGACCACAAATTCGTGTATTTGGAAATATCAATGCTGCTAATGATCTTACTTTTGGTGGTGGTATTGGTACTGGTTATCAACTTGGAGCCGCCATAAATTGGAATTTCTACGATGGCGGCAAAGCTGCGGCTCAGGTAGATCAATTTAAAGCCGACCAAGCCACTGCCGAGAGCAGATTTGAGCAAGCCGCTCGTCAAGCTCGCTACGATGTCGAATCAGCCTATATCAATCAGCGATCGCGCTTCCAACAAATCGAAACCGCAAATCTAGCGGTCAAAAATGCTGGAGAAGCATTACGTCTCGCTCGTCTGCGTCTTGATGCTGGTGTTGGCACTCAGCTTGAGGTGATCACCGCTGAGTCAGACCTCACTCGTGCTGATGTCAACCGCGTGCAAGCAATCATCGGCTACAACCAACAACGCGCTAATCTGGAACGCGCTGTCAGCGGTCTGTAACAAATAAGAGGAGAAGATAGCGCAAAGCGCTATCTTCTCCTCTTATCTTGGATTTAGATTAGGCTTGGTAAGCTTTGAGAATGCCTCTTAATTCGCCAGCACGGAAACTTTTGGTATGTAAATCAACATAAAGTCCGCCGCTATTTAAAGCTTGCAGTTGCTCGTCAGTCAAGGTGAATTCACCTTTGACTCTGCCATTTAGACCATTGGACTCAGGTTGTACCTCTAAAGCATATTGGAAGAGACCATTTTCTTTAGCTGAACCGCGATGAATATGAATGCCAGATGTAATTTTGGGGTTGGGTGGGCTAAGCGGATCGGTTGCGTAGTCACGCAGAGGACTACTCAAACCACGATAATCTCCGCGCACAATGAGTCGATTACCATTTAAGACGGCTCCAATCGCACCTGTCGAGAAAGCTGATGCTGCATTAGGATAAACATCATCGGGTGATAAAATAGCAGAAAATCTTTTCAAATAGCTACTTTGGCTCGACATGGAGTCTTGGGCTATTAATACTGATTCGGCTTGTTGTTGATAATTAATCAATCTGGATTCATTTGACAACAACTGCGTATCTACAGGGTTAATTGTCGGATTTATCGATTGGGAAGGCGCAGCAATACTGATTGCGAAGAAACAAGCAATGAGACCGAGAAACGTTCTAATCAAAAGTCTTTGATATTTCTTCAGGTAGTTAGTCATAAATTCTTCCTTCAGTAGATTGGGAAACGCTATATCGAAATTTGGCATACACTTCAGGAGTATACGCAGCAGATTTAAGTTTGGATTCATTCTTTATGAAAAATAAATAAATCAAATAAATAATGGCAAAAGTCACAAATATTCATCTGTGGGTTCCTGAACTTTTCTGCACTAAAGGCGGGATACAGGTTTTTTCCAGTTTTTTAATACAAGCGATTCATTCTCTCTATCCCTATGCAAAGTTAAGTGTTTTACTCAAAAATGATTCGCTGATAGTTGGTCAAATAGTTAAGCAAGATGACGATCGCTTTCTAAATATTCAGACAAATGTTCAAACTTACTGCTCTGGGAAAGTCAATTCGCCGTTGAGAACTATATTTTTTGGATTACGGTTACTTAGTTTAGCGATCGCCCAAAAGCCAAGTCTGATCATTATGACTCACCTAAATTTTGCACCGATCGCCCTAATCTTACAAAAGCTAATCGGTACGAAATATATAGCGATCGCGCATGGAGTCGAAGCATGGAATATTCAAAAGCCTTTACTCAAGAAATCATTACAGTCTGCGGATTTGATTCTTGCGGTTAGTAGCTTTACGCGCGATCGCTTATGCCAAGAGCAGAATTTATTAGCAGATCAAGTGCGAGTTTTGCATAATACCTTTGATGCACAAGCTTGGAAAATCGCCCCCAAACCGCAGTATCTACTAGAAAAATATGGCTTGAGTGCTGATCAAAAAATTATCCTCACTGTTTCGCGATTATCTGCATCTGAGCAGTACAAAGGCTACGATCGCTTACTAGAAATAATGCCAATTATTCGGCAATCTATTCCTGATGTCCATTACATTATTGTTGGTAAAGGTGACGATCACGATCGCATTGAACAGATAATTAAGCAAAATAATTTACAAAATTGCGTTACCTTAGTAGGATTTATTCCAGATGAACATTTGTGTGATTATTACAATCTTTGTGATTTATTTGCCATGCCTAGTAAAAGAGAAGGATTTGGCATCGTTTATTTAGAAGCTTTGGCTTGTGGGAAACCAGTGTTAGGAGGTAATTTAGATGGAGCAGTTGATGCGCTATGTCATGGAGAAATCGGCGTACTGATTAATCCTGACAATCCAGACGAGATAGCGGAAGCAATCATCAAGGTTTTATCTGGGCGACATGAAAATCGAGTTATCTATCAGCCTGAATTTTTACGACAACAAGCGATCGCTACTTTTGGCTTTGAACATTTTCAAAAAACTCTATCTTATTATTTGTCTAGATTTCTGGAGAAGTGATGATGTTCTGCATAACCAAAACCAGAGCATGGGCAACCCATGCTCTGGTTTTGATTATTTAAGTTAGTTCACCGATTGTGTATTCAATTAGTTTGAGAAGCGACTGACTCATTTGCTGAAAGCCCTGTCGTTTGAGAGCAGAGATGGCGATCGCTTCAGGATACTTTTCTAAAATCAGATTTGGCTCAGAGATCGCATCAATTTTATTGAAGACTAGCAAAATCGGACCGACCGCGATCGGCATGTCTTTGAGAATCTTGTCCACGGCTTTTAATTGAACTTCCCATGACGGATGAGAAGCATCGACAAGATGAACTAACACATCAGCTTCCGATACTTCTTCGAGCGTAGCCCGAAAAGCATCAACGAGGGATTTGGGAAGTTCATGAATGAATCCCACAGTATCGGTAAGCAGAACTGTATGGATTTTGTCGTCTTCACCCGTGAGACTGAGGCGGCGGGTGGTCGGATCGAGGGTGGCAAATAACTTGTCGGCAGCATAGACATCAGCTTTGGTCATCGCATTGAGCAGAGTTGATTTGCCTGCGTTGGTATAACCCACGATCGCCACGGTCGGGACTTCTTGATCAACGCGCTTTTGACGAATGCGCGATCGCTGTGCTTGCAAATGATCAACTTGCTGCTGAAGGAAAGTAATTCGCTTTTGGATGACGCGGCGATCATTTTCTAGTTTGGTTTCACCTGGTCCTCTTGTGCCAATCCCACCACCTAACCTTGAGAGTGCTTGTCCATGCCCCGCTAGACGCGGTAAGCGATATTCGAGTTGAGCTAGCTCGACTTGGAGTTTCCCTTCTGATGACTGGGCGCGCTGAGCAAAAATATCAAGAATTACTTCAGTGCGATCGCCAACTCTTAACCCGATCATTCTTTCTAGGTTGCGAGTTTGCGAAGCGGTTAGTTCACGATCAAAGACAACTAGATTTGCGCCTTTTGTTTGCGCGGCGATCGCTAATTCTAAAACCTTACCTTCACCAAGGACGGTCTGTGGATGCGGACGTTCGCGTTTTTGCCAGAGGGCATCGAGGACTTTGCCGCCCGCACTTTCTACCAATTGACCGAGTTCGATCATCGCAAATGGCATGGAGTCAGATTTCTCTTTTTGTGGCATCAATCCAACTAGCACCACGCGATCACAATTATCGTCAGTGGCACGCCCTGCAAAATTGCGACTAAATTCTTCTTCTAATCCTTCAACTAATTCTAAAAAATCTTGCTTGGCGATCGCCTCTAATTTCATCAGATTTGAGACGCGCCAAACATGTTGTTTCTCAGGAAGTTCGGTATCGCTAGCGGGTAATAAGTGCGCCAAATATCCGCGCTCCGCATAGCCTTTGAGGTTGACAGGCAGCAGCACCAATGCATCAAGACGTTGCATCAACATCGCGGTTAGATCAGTGTCACTAGGCGGCTCTGGATCAGGAGTTGCACAGATACAGCGCAATCCACTCAGGCGATCGCTACCATAGCGCGGCAACTCCAATGGTGGGATTTTGGTTTGATTGGGCGTGCCGATCGCCACCCTGATCACCTGTCCACGGCGATTGATATAGATGCAGATATTTTCTTTTAGCTCAGCGCTGACAGCGGCAAGACGTTGAGCTAGCTCAGGGGTGATGATGCTATCTTGAGGCAAGCGCGATCGATAGAGTCGCTCCAATTGTTTGCGTTGATTTGCCTTCAGCCCTTGTATTTTTCCGTAAATAGTTTCGATATGCGTTACTCGTTATAATTTAGGTCTGCCCTAATTATATAGCTGTCAAACCCAAGAAGCGAGTTGCGGCACGAAGCGCCGCAACTCGTCTTCTGGTTTTATGTCCATTTATCCAACTTATCCAAACCCATACGACTATGCAAGCCGCCGCACTTTTTTTGGTAACTCATGGCAGTAGCGATCGCCGTTCATGGTTAGCGTTACAAAATCTAGTTACAGTCGCACGATCTCAGAGCGATCGGCATATTAGCGGTGGCTGTCTGGAAGGTCAAACACTCACGCTGGCACAGCAATTAGCACAGTTTGCGAATGAAGTAATTCAACATGCTGATTTAGAAGATGGCTCCGAAGGTTGTTCGGAAATTGTGATCTTGCCTTTGTTTTTATTAGAAGGAGTTCATGTTAGTGAAGACATTCCCGCCGAGGTGGCGATCGCGCAAGCCCAGTTTGAGAATAAGCTCATTTTTCGGACAACTGCTCACTTAGGGACAAATGCCCAAATTCCTAATTTGCTATTACAGCACTTTGAGAAATATTCAAAATGTGATGCTCAACAGAAACAAGCAGAGAAACAAGCCCGAATTTTACTCGCTCATGGTAGTCGGCGAACAGGTGCTAACCAAGTAGTAGAGACCTTAGCCAAACATAGTCAAGCGATCGCGGCGTATTGGGGAGTCGAGCCAAAGATAGAAACCCAAATCGAGAGTTTATTGGCTCAAGGTATTGACCAGATTAGTATACTGCCCTATTTTTTAACGGAAGGTGGACTTACCGAAGCGATCGCTAAAAAGATTGAAGTTTATCACGATCGCGCTCAGATTCAGCAGCTACCCGTTCCATTGTCGAGCCAGCAGATCATTAATTTATTATTAACCTAGAAACGTGAGTCGCCCGCCACGCGGGTGACCCACGTTTTTTATTTATCTAGTCATGAGCTTTTTGACACTGGTTGGCAAATTTTGACGCACCCAATCTTTAGCTTGAGGAAACTGCATTGCGGCTAAACCACTACCCAACACTAGAGCCACTAATACCAAAATAATAATAAAAGCTTTATTAGTTTGCTTCGTAACTGCAAGTTCTGTCTTTGCTGAATCTATATCGCTAATATCATTACTAATATCAGTATTAAAGTTATTACTAATATTGTTTTCTATCTCTTCGGGAATTTCAGTATTCACAGGTGACGCGATCGCGATCGCATCTGCCAAATCTTGATGATTAGCATAAATCCCTTCAGTATCAGGTTCCACTTGAGGACTATCAATTGAAGTTGGCAGATCACTTTCGCTCACCATATCCTCATTAGGATCGGGCGGCGCAAATCGACAACGCATCAAGGTAACGGTGATGTTGTCATGTCCATTTAGTTCATTTGCCTTATCAATCAGAGCTTGGCAACTGCGGTCAAGCGCTCTATCTTCAGTCAAAATTGGCAGCAGATAGTCATCATAAATCTGTTCCACTCGATCAAAATCGCTCAAGCCATCTGAACATAAAAGCAATAAGCAATCTTCATCAATGAAAAATCTTTGGACACGCGGCACAAGCATATCGGAACCACGCGTTCCCAAAGCCTGAATTAAAGCGCCACCATCGATACGTTGTGATGAATAGGCATAAAAATTATAGCCAAGCGTGGTCTCACGAGTTGCCACATCATCATCGAGAGTAACTTGACGCAGATTCTGACGACTCACACAATAGAGGCGACTATCGCCGACATGGACGACATATATTTCATTGCTGGGCTTGCCATGGGGGCGAGGCATCACAGCCATGACGAGTGTTGTTCCCATGCGTTGCTGGGCTTGACGCTGCTGTTGATCATTGATCGCCACGATTTGATTGTTAACAACGCGAACAACCATTTCTAGCTGAGCCATAAACCCTTGCGCGGAGAAATCAGGATCGGTTTCGGCGTGATTTAATAAAGTTTTGAGTTGTTGCTCCAGAGTCTTAATCGCCAGAGAGCTAGCAATTTCACCGCCATCATGTCCACCCAGACCATCACAGACGATCGCTAAGCGATCGCGTAGCCCTTCAGCTTGTTCAGCACGTTTTTGACGCTTCGCATCAGGGTAGCAAGCGTCTTCATTATGTTCCCGCTGCATTCCCACATCACTGGCGCTGGCAATCCGCACCGTGAGTGGCTGATCTTGCATTACCTTTAGTGTCAATTGATCGAGATAAGCGATCGCCTTATTTATGTCATATTCACCGCGCGCTAGACCGTAGAAAAACTCAGCGATCGGCTCTGCAATCTCAGGCTTAGCCATATCTCGCCACTGCAACCAGATATCGCCTAGTTGGACTAACTGAACCGCCACGACATCAGCTTGTAGCTCTAATAAGCGCACCCACATCCCATCAACTCTTACCAATCTAGGATCAATCAAAGTACGGGTCATGTTTTGTTCTGCAAGTGGTTGCCAGAGATTGAGGACTTGCCATAGCAAATTAATTTGTCGCAAAGCGGGCGCTGCCACCCAAGCTTCTTCTAATGTGGGACAAAGATTGCCATGTCGATCAATTGGTACATTTTCGAGCAAAAATATTTCCGAAAGATTAAGCTCTGAGCCTAGCAACAGCAAACTATAAGGGCGTGGCAAATGTAAGCTCAGTTGCGATAGCTTGAGATATGACACTACATAAGTTTGAAATTCGAGAGGTAACTCAGGTAATGTGAAAGCATCAGTATCAACAACAATTTGTGATGACAGCACCCGATAGCGATCGCCAATCCGAGATTCAGGCGGAAAGGCTTCGGTATCTAGTCCGACTGCCCAAAGATATTGCTGCTCAACTATTGTCGCTTGCGCTTGATTTTCCATGAAGATTCTTAATTGCTACCTGAGAGATTACCGTATTGTCTAAGATATAAGATAATCGAGTATCAAATATTTGGTCTACATTTTATCAACATTAAGGCATTGCCAAATCCTATGAAGTCTCAGCTCACCCAACGTGAACAAAAAGTTCTTTGGGCAACGATCAACCAGTATATTTTAACAGCGGAACCAGTTGGCTCTAAGGCTTTGGTGTCAGGTTATGACTTTGATATTAGCCCTGCCACGATCCGCAATGTGATGAATATGCTCGATCGCAGTGGCTTTTTATATCAACCACATACTTCGGCGGGGCGTGTACCTTCTGACTCTGGTTATCGGGTTTATGTTGATGAGTTGATCGATCCTGCCAGCGAGTTGTCTTATAGCATTGATCGTTTTCTAGCAAGTAAGAGCGATCGCTTTGGCAAGTCGAGTCTCGATGGCGTGTTACGAGATGTTGCTCAAGTTTTAGCGACCCTAAGCGGATGTATCGCGGTGATTACTGCACCAAATCTGCAAACGATGCGGATTCGACATTTGCAATTGGTAATTGTCGATGCGTCTAAGTTGATGGCGATCGCCGTTAGTGACACTTACCACACTGCCTCAGTGACGCTCGATTTGCCAAGTGAAACTAAACCAGAAGTTTTAGAAAGCGAATTAAATATTCTTAATAATTTTTTAAATGAAAATTTGCGTGATAAAAACTGGTCGGAGCTTGGCAGCGTGCTGCAATGGGACAGTCTCGATCGCCAGTTTCAGCAATATGCAGTTTTGTTGCAGCAGTCGCTATCGCAGCTAATGAAATTATGCGATCGCACGGCTCTGGGTCAAATGTTTATTAGTGGCTTGACTGAGTTATTACGTCAGCCCGAATTTTCTAATTTGCAACAAGTCCAGAATATTGTGCAGTTACTCGAAGCTGATCGCGCGTCATTAATGGCTCTAATTGTCGATCAGCCTAGCCCGTCCGCCAATTCTGTCAGTATTCAGATTGGTTCAGAAATAGCGATCGCGCGGATTCAGAACTGCACATTTATCTCTAGCATTTATCTCTGTGATGACAAGCCTGTGGGGACAGTGGGCGTACTCGGTCCAACTCGATTAGGCTATACCCGCGCGATCGCCTCAGTCCAAGCGGCGGCGCTACATCTAACTGACGCAATCAATAAATGGTAAAACTACTCAACTCATTCCCGCTACCCCAAATGGAAAGAATTTATCGCGCCATTAATTGTGATTGAGTTTATCTCGGGCAATGGCTCAGAAGAAAGAGATGAGACTGTATATGCTAGTGCAGCTCTAGTAAGCAAGTATCATACAATCAGTTTTCAGTTATTTCTAAAACCATGACAAATTCGCTAGATTCTATTAATAAAGAACAACTCCAAACCTTTTTAGATATAGCAACTGAAGCTGCTTGTGCGGGTGGTGCAGTCCTAAAATCTTATGCAGGCAATCTCAAAGAGAAGGAGGTCGAGGAAAAACGACCAGGAGACTTAGTGACGATCGCAGACAAGCAATCAGAAGCGATGGTTCTATCAATTTTACAAAGGCACTTTCCTGATCATGGAATTTTGGCTGAAGAATCGGGGGTACTAGGGAATACAGAGAGTCGATATTTATGGGCGATCGATCCCCTTGATGGCACAACTAATTTTGCTCATCAGTATCCATTTTCGTCAGTATCGATCGCATTATTAATTGATGGAGTTCCATCGGTTGGGGCGGTTTATGATCCCTTTCGCGATGAAATCTTTCGAGCGGCGACAGGCTTGGGCGCAACCCAAAATCGTCTACCAATCCATGTTTCAGATACTACTGAACTTAGTCGCAGTCTGTTAGTAACAGGCTTTGCTTACGATCGCACCACGACTGATGATAATAACTATGCGGAGTTTTGTCACTTTACACATATCACTCAAGGCGTAAGGCGAGGCGGCTCGGCGGCGATGGACTTAGCCTATGTGGCTTGTGGTCGGTTAGATGGCTATTGGGAGCGTGGTTTATCGCTATGGGACTTGGCGGCGGGTGTGGTGATTGTCCGCGAGGCGGGTGGAATTGTGAGTGCCTATGATGGTAGTGAGCATATTCCGAAATCAGGAAGATTGCTGGCAACTAATCGTCATTTGCATGAACAAATGATTGCGGAGTTAGCTCTGATCAAGCCTTTACCATTTAAATTTCCATTTGGAAGATAAAAAGAGAGGTGGCGCGAAGCGCCGCCTCTCTTTAGTGGATTAAACGTTCCATCAGGTAGCAAAGGCAATCTTGACGAATAATATTTTTATCAAGGGTGATCATTGATGGCATGACGGGAACTTTAAGAGTGATTTCACCATTTTTAATTTGGAAGTAGCGATCGCCTTTTTCTTCACCCTCTTCATTCAAAACGGATAAATAAGCTCGATTATTATTGACCTTGCCGAAGCTTGCCCCGATCGCTAACTCACAAAAATTCAAGCGATCCATCTCAACAGGAAAAGTAATATCGTCATCAGAATCACCAGTAAAACTGAAATTAAGATGCTCAGGCACTTTGACGATCGCCACGGTGTGAAACAAATCAATATCGGCGATCGCTGAATCTGGCAAATTATCAAAACTATCGAAATTAAGGCAGGTTTCTACATATTCGAGAGCGTGGGCAGTGCCAGCGGGCATATCTGGCTGTCCACACTCCAAGACGATCGCAGGACAAAATTTTCCAAAAGCGTAAGACTGAACCGTTTTAGGGCAAGTGTAATGGACAACGATTTTGCTGAATAATCGCGCTAGTTGACGAGAATGATTATCTAAGCGGGTAATACAGCCATAGTGAGGATTGCGACCCGTATTATTATGAATATCGATGCTGGCGAACACACCACGCGATCTCATCTCCGCAATTACTTGTTGCGCCATGATCTGCTCTGGCAATGGCTCTAGCTCGTTCTCAAGTCGCCAAATCCGATTGTAGTCAGGCTGATTTGTTAAATGCCTTTGGCGATACCTCGCCGCCTCGATATTGCCGATAAATAAAGACAGCGATCGCGGTAGATATTTATTTTGATTTTGATACTTACAGAGTAACTCTCGCATCGCCAACCAACTGGTGGTCTCATTGCCATGCAATAAAATCGAAACAAATAATGGTAAAGAGCGATCTCCTTCTAGATGAATTAATGTGGGGTGCTTGAGCAACTGCCAAAGCTGGTGAGACTCAAGCTCTAGCAAACCATCAGGAACGCAATCAAAAATATCAAGCATGACAAAACTCAGATAGTAAAGGCGGCGCGAAACGCCGCCTTTACTATCACTATAAGAAAAAAGCCCGCAAAGCGGGCTTTTTTTTCTTGAAAACTGATTAAAAACAATTTAGGAGTGCCAAACGACACTCCTAAATCTAAATGCAGGATAAAAAATAATTGCACTTAACGAAAAATAAACATAAATCCGACTCACTAAAATTAGTAAGTAAGACCCATGCTGCGGCTGGTTTCAGCACCTAAATAGACACGGACGCTCAGAAAGTCAGTGGGGCAAGCAGTTTCGCAACGTTTGCAACCAATGCAGTCCTCAGTACGGGGAGAAGAAGCGATTTGAGCCGCTTTGCATCCATCCCAAGGAACCATTTCTAAAACATCACAAGGACAGGCTCGCACGCATTGGGTGCAGCCGATGCAGGTGTCATAAATTTTGACTGCATGAGACATATTGCTATTGCTCCAATCAATATGTGTGCCTATCTAATCTAAAAAGAAAACAATAGACACAGGATGTTTGAATCCAAGTTTATCGTAGTGGTTTACATTAGAGGCTTAATTTGTGAGATAACTTAAAACAAATTAATATTTGAGGAAGATTTGGGGCTGAAATTAAGTTTTTGACACACACTCGAAAAAACAAAAAAGAAAAGCGGCGCAATGCGCCGCTTTTCTTCTTTGTTTTTTTCGGGGTTTAGCTGATTCTCGGAGCAGCGATTAGCAGGATTTTTTCCATTAGGAACGGAAATAGGCGATGACACCAGACTGCTAAGTGACTCTGCCATCCGACCAGAATTTCGGGAGCCTCCCGCTCTAGTCCAGCAATCAGGGCGATCGCGACTTGTTTAGGAGTCATTAGCGAAACCCAGCGAAACCACTGTAAGTCTTGCGCCATGTCAGTATCAGTGAGCGATGGGAGTAAAGCAGTTACTTTGATGTTGTAAGCCGCTAATTCAGCACGCAGAGCTTGCGTGAAACCCACGATCGCGAATTTGGTCGCAGAATAAGTCGCCATTGTGGGCGCGGCAACTTTACCCATCAGGCTAGACACATTCACGATTCTGCCATTGCGCTGCACTGCCATACGCCGCGCTACCATCCGTGTGATCGCATACATGCCGAGCAGGTTGACTTCGATCTCTGACTGCACATCTTGTAAACGCGATCGCAAAAACGATGATTGATGCGCCACGCCTGCACAGTTAACCAAAATGTCAATTGGACCAAAATCTCGCCATACTTGGGCGATCGCAATATTTACCTCAACTGTCTCAGACAAGTCTAGAGGTAGACTCACCGCTTCTATTCCTAAAGCTTGCACTTCTGCGGCGACAGAATCTAGGCGATCGCGATCGCGTGCCACCAAAATCACGCATTTTACTCCCTGCTGAGCTAGCTCCAAAGCAATTGATCGACCAATACCCCTCGAAGCTCCAGTTACCAGAGCCGTTTTTCCACGAATATTCATAAAACCTCCAATATTGGGGGTCTCACAAAATCTATTAATCTATTTTTTTAGCCTAAACTGCTAACTAAAAACGATACAGAATAGATTTTTATGAGACAAGAAATAACTTTATTGCAGATATATTGCTGCAGACGACATGTGACTAAACGGATATATGTGTTGAGTTTTAAAAAGTTTGTTTAGTCAGAATCTATCTGAATTATTGTGTTGGCAACTTGTAGTTGGCAACTTATAAAAAATGGTTAGTCTTTCAAGCCCGTTCCTATCTCTGTCATGACGTTACCTCCATTAGTAACTATGGTCTATGCCGTAACAAAGAAAAAATAAAGGAAAATTTATGTAGACTTTTAATAAGCGCTTTTAACATGGACTAGACCTTACATCTATTTTCAGCATCTGTAAAGTATTGTTAAATACATTTATGATATTTACTGCTCTTAATTTTACTAATTGCTATAGATAAAATCTAAAAGATAGCTCTTTAGACCTATCTCTAAAGATATAAAATATAAAGCTGAGAAAGTTAAAAGACAGCGATCCAATCTATTAGGTTTTAAGATTACTTATATCTCGCTACTTGAACTATCTGCTGAAGGTAAAACAACTGTAAACTTTGTACCTGTATTGACTTCACTTTGTACCGTTATTTTCCCATGATGAGCTTCTACAGCTTGTTTAACTATATATAGCCCCATCCCTAAACCCTTGATATCCCCTACATTCTCTGCTCTTAAAAAGGGTAAAAACAGATTGTTTAAGTATTCATCGGGTATGCCAATTCCGTGATCATGAATGCTTAAAGTTAATTGCTGTGAATCACAGGTCAATTCGACGTCAATATTATCTCCATCACAGGAGTATTTAATAGCGTTAGAAATCAGATTCATAGTTATGTGCCACAGCAATTTTTTGTCAAGCTTCAACTTATGACAATTGCCATAACTGCGAAATTTGATTTTACACTTACGCATATTGTCATCTGTCTGAGAACTCTCAATAAGTTGTTGACAATATACGAGCGCATCAATATTCTCAGGTTTAAAGGGGAAATTACCAGCTTCAGAATTAGCAATAAATCTTACTTCTTCAAGTAGCCAATTTATATCTTTGATCGCTAATTCAATAGAAGCAAGATTTTTAGTCCTTACCTCTTTAGTTATTTGCTCTTCAAAATTTTGTAATTTCCAAACTAACAGTCTAATTACTGACATCGGCGTTGAAAATTCATGAGATGTCATGGCAAGCAGTCGAGATTTTAGGAGATGAAGTTCTTTTTCTTTATCTAAAGCTTTTTGTAATATTTTCTCTTCGTGACATTTTTTTAGAGCAATCATAATTGCTATATTCACTTCAGCATATCTAAGTGGTTTGGTGAGATATCCGTAGGGAGATGTGGCGATCGCTTGTTTCAAAGTTTCAGGATCGCTAAAAGCAGTTAGATAAATTACAGGGATCGCAGCTATTTTCTGAATTTCACTGACTGCCGTGATACCACTATCTGAGCCTCTTAGTTTAATATCCATCAAAATAATATCGGGACGTTGTCGATGGATAGAGGCGATCGCTTGATCACTACTATCGACTATTTGTAAAACTCTATAGCCCAAATCAGATAGAACGTCTGATAGTGCATGTGCGGTGACAAGTTCGTCTTCCACAATTAAGATATCGGCGATCGTGTTTGTATTCACTAACATATTGCCCACTTCAGCTTTATTGTATTAACACGAAGATAAGCATGTCTCTATAGTGCTTATCAGTTAATTATAATAATTATTTGCCTTGGCGCGATATAATAATAAATCCTTGCTTCTACATCATCAATTAATAGAAGCCAACTACAGCCCGTAAGGAAACAATCAAATGACTGTCAAACGTTTATACGAAACTATGTATCTTTTGCGTCCTGATCTCCCCGATCAGGAATCTGAAGCAGCGATCGCAAAATATCAAGAATTTTTAGTCCAGCAAGAAGCAGAAGATATCACGACTCAACATCGCGGTAGACGGAGATTAGCCTATGACATCAAAGGTCATCGCGAAGGTATCTACATTCAAGTAAATTATACAGCCACCCCAAAAACCATTGAAAGCCTTGAAAAATCAATGCGTTTAGCTGATGATGTGATTCGCTACATGACAATTAAGCTTGAGCCAGAAGCTATCGAAGAAGATGCTGAAGAAGAAATCATCCCTGATGCCGAAGCGGCAGTGGAAGTAGTAGAAGCACCAGTAGTAGCAGAAACACCAGTAGAAGTGGTAGCTGCTGAATAAATTTTCCCAATAAAAAACTCCTCGTGAAAGCGAGGAGTTTTTTATTGGGAAAATTTATAGAAGACCCCAGAAGTGAAGTACGCCTTGACCGCTAATTAATTCGATCGCTAGTGCCGATACAAAGCCGATCATGGCTAAGCGTCCGTTCCAGTTTTCTGCACCAGAGGTAAAACCCCAATTCCATACATTACGGTTTTCGTCAGACATAATCGATTTCCTTATGTGAGTAATCTTACATTGAGAAATGTAACAGATTGTTTAGCTGTTCGCAATCTTTCTTTACCTTTTCTGCCTTTAGATAGAGCGTAAAGCCTAATGTTTTGGTGCGATCGCGGTTTGAATTGGGTAGAATCCAAAAGACATTCACAAAATTACACCCCAAATCACAGATTTGAAACCAGAGATTAATTATGCGAAAAATATGGATGCGGCTTCTGGCTGGCTGCTTGACGATGTTAGTCAATCTAGCTCCAACAAGTGCAGTATGGGCAGCCAGTCCCCAAAAAGTTGAAGAACCAAAATTTCAGGGCGTGCCACTTCAGTGTTATGTGTCTCTGGCGGATGAAAATAACAGCCCTGAAGCTAAGGTCGCCGCCTATAGTGAAATCGCAGGCAAATATTTAGAATTTGATCGTCCTGATCAAGCAAAGAAAGTTTTAGAAAAAAGTTTGACGGCGACTAATGCGATCGCCACGCCATCGCTTAAGGCATTTGCGCTATTGGATACGGCTGGTCGTTTTATTAAAGCATCGCAACCAAAGTTAGCCACAGATGCGTTGAATAGCGCTTTAGCGATCGCCAAAGCATTACCCGATCCTGTGGACAGAGTTTTTGCGAATATTAAAATTGCTCAAGCCTATGGTGAAGCTGATAAGAAGGAGAAAGCTAAAAATTTATTGGCTGATGCGACCAAAGCTACACCTGAAGTTATTGATGCTTATGTGCGATCGCGTGCTTTTGCAGCGATCGCCAATATCTACACTGAGCTAGGTGATGACTTCAATTCTGAGGCTTCTATTGCGGCAGCCACAGACCTATTACCGATGATCGATGATCGCAATACTAGAGCGAGAGCGAGAGTTGAGATTACGGGTAGTTACGCGCAGGCGGGAAATCATCCTAAAGCAGCTACCTCATTGGGGATAGTTTTCCAAGAGTTTGATGCAATTCGGGATGATGCAATTTCTGCTGCAAAGGAAGCAGCTAAAAAGCCTATCTCTAAGATCGCCACTAAATCGCTAAAAAAAGATGATCTTAAAGCGGAAAAAGCTGTATCGAAGTCTGATTCTAAAGCTGTCGAACAAGCTGCGATCGCTAATACAGAAATCCTAAAAACGCGATCGCTATTCCTCGTGGCTAGTCAATATCTATTGTCCAAGCAATATGATAAAGCGCTAGAAGTGATTAACAATCTTGATGGAAAGTCCGTTGAGAAGAGTGTCGGCATTGCAAACGTAGCGATCGCTTATGCCAAAGATAAAAAGATCGAGGAAGCCAACAAATTATTGGATCAAAGTTTGCAAGGGCTAAGTAAAGTTGCACCTTCGATCGATGTGGCGACTTTATTAATTGAAATCGGTCGTCAATATCAAACTATCAAAGCGCCTGAACTTGCGATCAAAACTTGGGATCAAGCTTTGGCGATCGCCAAAGCTTTACCGCAACCCGCTGAGCGCCTCTTTGCACTCAACAGCATCGCGAGTATCTATGGCTTAGCCGACAAGGTTGAGCCTATTTTGATCGATAGTCTGGCGATCGCAAAAACTGCTCCTGATGCAAATATTCGCTCCAGAGCTTTCTCAGATATCAGCAGTACATATTGGGCGATCGGTCAGCATGATCAAGCTCAGAAAATTGCTAAAGATATTGAGAACCCAACCGAAAAAGAACAACTAGGCAAGTTATTCACTTGCGCTGGTTAATCACATAAAAAAGGGCGCAATGCGCCCTTTTTTATTTCTCGAAAATGCTATAGTCAAGCCAATCCGTCAGGTTTTAGAGGGATAGCCTCATGACACAAACACTCGCGATTGAGAAAGTCTCACTATATGAACTAGAACGCAAATTGGGTTTGCAATTAGAGCGCGATCCTAATTTTTTTCGGGAGTGGCAGGATGATTTGCCTAGTTTGACTAGCTTTGAAAAAGCGAGATTAGAACGGATAATCGCGATTTCTGCGAATTTAGAACGGCGATCGGTGCTAGAAAACACGGTAAAAATGGCGATCGTCTCTCCATTACTAGATTTAGCGGGGTTCTTTTTGCCACCTTTCTATGTGGATACGGAAACCACAGTGGAAATTTCGGCTGAAGAAGCGGGGATACAGCTACGGGGACGAATTGATGTATTAGTTTTGATTGAACAAATTTGGGTACTGGTAATTGAATCGAAACGAGCAGGATTTTCGCTAAAAGTGGGACTACCTCAAGCTCTGTCCTATATGATCGCTTCACCTCAATCACATCAGCCTGTATTTGGGTTAGTAACAAATGGAAGCAGTTTTGTATTTCTAAAGTTAGTTCAGCAAGACGTTCCCAAGTATGCCAAATCCAAAGAATTTATCTTGGATCAAGATGATGGCTTGGCGCTGACGTTTCAGATATTGAAAAAACTTGCGGCGATCGCAAATGTTTTACAACCGATTTCCGCATAGCATAAATAAAAAAGCACCAAAAGGGTGCTTTTTTATTTATGCAGAATTTATGCTTTAGCCTTTGCCTCGATCGCTTCAAGGCGACTCTTAAGGTCTTGATTGTCTTTACGAACTTGATCAAGCTCTTCGCGTAGTTGCTTTAACCCAGCATCTTTGCCGATCACTTTCTGCACCCGCTGCACTGCTTCATCCGCAGCCCGACGAACGCGTCCATCGGGAGTCGAGTCAGATAGCGATCGCAATACACCGATCGCCATAGCACTATCAACTTGACCGAGCGCCGCCACCGAAGCCATTTGCGTCAAGAAAAATGTTTCTTGAGCGATTACTTTCAAGCGATTAAGAATCTGTTCCGTTTTTGGTTTTGATTGAGACTTACCCATCGCACCCAATGAACGAATCGCCGCTAAACGCAAAGGCTGCGGTACATCAGCTTCGGTGTATTTGATCACAGTTTCTAAAGCTTCATCAGAATCTTTGATTTTGGCTAAACCTGCGATCGCGCCTGATCGCACCACTTCATTCCAGCCTGATCGCTCTTTGAGAACTGTTTGTAATAATTTCACGACTTTCGATGGTTCGCGATCGGCACTCAAAGTCGCCGCCAAATCACCTACCAGTCTTGCCGCAGTGGCTTCGACAACGTAGCTAGGATCACCTTTTTTAATGAATGGTTTGATCAGATCAAGGCTTTTCTGCACCTTATTTTTAGCCAACCCACTAAGCACCGCAGTTCTCACCTTTGCATTCGCATCTTCTAGTCCATTTGCCAAAGCTTCAAAAGCTTGATTGAGCTTAATGCTAGCCAGATTTTCGGCAATCTCGACCCGCACACCCCAGAAAGACTCTTCCAAGAGCGCTTTGCCAAGAATTTTTAGTGATTCCAAACCAGCTTTCTTAGCTAAAGCTTCAGCACATTGAATACGCGCAAGCGGATCGGGGTCATACTGCAAGCCAGCTTTGAGTTCTGCAACTCCATATTCGAGCGTGACTTGTTTAAGATGATTGTTATTACGATCAAAACTAATATAATTAGGCTTTTGCTTTAATGGGAAGTAAAAAGCTTGGTCTTTCTCAAATACACGCACTGTGAAAATTTGAGTTTCCGAGGATTCTACAAATCCAAAACCAATCGGAATCTTGAGGTCAAAGAGTTCATCTTGAGTTTGGGAAACTGAGACCTTAGCGAGATTATTCTCGCCGTCCCAGCTATAGCCAACTTTGTACTCTGGATGTCCACCCCGAAATACATATTGATCGAAAAGGAACATACAGTTTTTACCCGTTGCTTCTTCGATCGCTCTCAATAGATCAATCGTCTCCACCGTCTTATGAGCATTAGTCCGTACAAAATGATGAATCGCCTTCCAGAACAAATCATCGCCTAGCTCAGAACGGAGCATATGATAAACACAGCCGCCTTTCTCATAGATATGACGATCATATAGCTCGATCGCTTCGCGATAGACATGAGTTACCATCGGACGACGATAGCGATCGCGATCTTCAGTAATATAGTTACGCGCCTCACCCAGTCGATAATAGGCAGCTTCTTCGGCTCCATATTCATGATCTGTCCAAAGGATTTCCGCATAGGTTGCTGCGCCTTCCTTCACCCATGCGTGCGACCAATGCTTAATTACCAATAAGTCACCAAACCATTGATGTGCTAGTTCATGAGCAACCAGACTTTCACTAGACCGATTATCAAGCGCTGCTCTCTGATCCAAGACACAGCGATCGGTGAGCAAAGTAGTGGAAGTATTTTCCATCCCACCAAAGATAAAGTCAGCAACGCAAACCTGTGCATACTTTGGGAATGCATAGTCATAGCCATATTTCTGACTAAAGAACTCGATCATGCGCGGCGTTTTGCCCATCGTCAAGATTGCTTCTTCGGCAGTCCGAGACTTATCAACATAGTAAGTTACGGGTTTTCCTTTCCATTCATCTTTCACTTCCACAAAATCACCAATCGCTAAAGTCATCAGATAGCTAGGATGTACTTCTTTTTGCGACCAATGATAAGTCTTCTCTTTTTTGTGATTAGTAACTTCTATCAATTCCCCATTAGAAATCACGATCAAGTCTTTCGGCACTTTAATCCGAATCTCGGAAGTGGCAAGCTGCCCAGGATAATCAAAGCAAGGGAACCAATAGCGTGAGTCTTCATCTTCGCCCTGTGTCCAGACTTGAGTTGGTTTATGCGGTTGAGCTTCTGTGGGCTTGACAAAGTAAATACCGCGTTGAGGCTGCTCGGCTGCATAGGCGATCGCAATCTCAATCGGTACACCCGCCTGAGTCGGCTCATTTAGATAAATCTTTAGAAATTCACCATCATAATCAAACTTGCTATTAGCTTTGTCTAGATTGGGTTTAGCTTCGATGCGATCGCTAATTGTCACACTATCAATCCGCAAGCCCACAGCATCTAAGTCTAGTTCAGTAATGCCATCGCGCACAGGACGCAGCCGAATCTTGCAAGTACCTGCGATCGCTTGCTGAGCAATATCCAACTCCAAATCTAGGGCAATATGCTCAACCTGCCCTGGGCGATCGGGATTGTAATGTGGTTTTGCACCTGGTAGTTGAAAGGACTTATGTTTTTTCGATTTGTCACTTTCTCCATCCCAGAAGCCTAATTCTAAGCCTAATTCCAAACAGCTATCCCAAGATTTGCGCGTCATAAAACTCGATCTCTAATACTTGCCTTGATTTCACCATAGTATAGCAATCTCAAAAGACATGACACTTAAACATTAGTGATTTTTTGATTACTACTCAAACTGTGGCATTTCTAGAGCAACTGGCGCAAATTCTAACTGAACTGCGGCTTGTCTAACTTTGGCGGCGAAGGCGAGAGGATCGAGGTCAAATTGCTCGAATAGTTGGCGACCGCGTAAACATCTCAATTCAGGACTTTCCGCAGCACCACTTACTACCCACAACACAAAGTCTTTATTGCTCCGCGCATTCTCGATCTCGATCGCTGAGATGGCAAAGGACTCGCGATCGCTAGTAAAGCTCTTAATCACGACTGCTTCGCAAAGATCATCTTTGGAGCATTCAAGATCATAGCCAACTTGAGATTTATCAACTGAGCGTACCATCCAGCCGTCACGCATATATTGCGCCATCACGGAGATCATGGCTAGTTTTTCGGCAGTGCTAGGGTCTTCTATCGAGAAGGGAATCGGTTTTTCGATGATTCTTTCGACCACGCGATCAATGAATTTCTCAACTATGCGATCAACTTCTACTACTCTCTCAACTTCGACAATCTTCTCGACCTCAACAAATTTCTCGATTTCGACAATTCTCTCAACCTCAATAATCTTTTCGACTTCAACAAGTTTTTCAATCTCAACGATCTTTTCAACTACTTCAGAACTAGAGAAAGCGGCGATCGCAGTTTCACTCGCATCTTGATTAGGAAGCAAATTAGAAATAGGAATAGCGATCGCTGGAGAGTCAATAATCAGATCGCTAGTTTCTTCATCCTCAATCTGCATAAAGACTTCGGCGACAGGTTCGGCAGCAGGGGCGATCGCATAAGTACTTCTTGGTCTTGCTTTAGGCAGAGAATCGATGGCGAGAGTTTCTAAAAATTCTTTAGCTTTTCTCGCTTTGTCAGGTTTGCCTTGCGTTTGAAATAAGACGATCGCCTTGCGAAGATCATCACCCGCTAAAGTTTCGTCAGCAATGCTGGGCTGAGCATAGGTTAAGCCGCGATAGTAATAAGCCTCGACATTGCTAGGTTGCAAATCAATCGCATAGCTAAAGTCCCGCAGTGCTTCAGGAAATTCTTTGAGAATGTAATGCGATCGCCCCCGCCGAAATGCTGCTAAATCGCGATCAGGATTTGCCTCAAGGGTGCGGTCATA
This sequence comes from Cyanobacteriota bacterium, assembly GCA_025356295.1. Taxonomy (GTDB): domain Bacteria; phylum Cyanobacteriota; class Cyanobacteriia; order Pseudanabaenales; family Pseudanabaenaceae; genus Pseudanabaena. The sequence goes on along the minus strand of JANXUJ010000230.1, from coordinate 14,945 downwards.
GCAAGTGATCGCCTGTTCGTAACTTTTGAGCTTAAAGAACGTATTCCCCAACGACATATGAGCATCAGCATAACTAGGATCAATAGCGATCGCGGCTTGAAAATCTGTCATCGCTTGCTGCATCTGTCCCAACAAAAAATTAATTTCGCCACGCTTGAAATAAGCCATGCGTGCTTTGTCGGGACGCATCGAAATCGCCTTGCCGTAGTCTCCGACTGCCTTAGCATATTCGCGCAAACTGACATGAGCATCACCCAAGCCCAGATAAGCCTTGATAAAGTTAGGATTTAGCTTCAGCGCTTGCTTAAATGACTCCAGTGCATCTTGCGGAAAACCTTGCTGAATGTCTTCTAAACCCCATCGGTAATACACATCAACTAGACTGATCCCCTTGCCCGCCCGAAATGCTTTTTGAGTCTGACGCTCCCACTCGCGATCAAGCATCTGCACATATTCTTCACGAAATACACCTGCGTCAGTCTGTGGCTCAAGGGGCATTCCTTGGAAACTCGGTAACTGGCGCAAATAATCAGACCGCAGCGGCTCATCAAAGGTCACACAGGCATCCCAAGCCACCCACACCCGAAAATTATTAGCTTGTGAGTCAATGTCATAAGCTTCGCTGAGTTCGCGATAACGTGCCGATCGCTGCTTGAGTTGATATTCGCGATCGGCGGGAACCACTGTCCCCGCTGCAAAATAGCCCTGATTAGCACTGCCGATCCGTTTAAAATAAGCGCGATCGCCCACTTTGAGTGTTTGAATATTGCCGCAGTTCCAAGTCACGATATACTGCTCCCCCTCAGTAATATCAGCGATCGCTTCACGAATAAAATCGCGAATCTCTGGCTCTGTCTGCTCATTACACAGAAAAATTCTTGTGACCATAGGGCTGTTTTATCAAATTTGAACGTAAACAAGATCGGGGCGCAAATCTCGCGCTCCATTTAAATAAATATGCTTAATCTGATGTTGCTCAAGTGGCGTATTCACATGAATCAATACCCTGATACAACGCGCTAAACTGCCTTTGACATACATTTGCTGCACATCTAAAAGCGGCACATTTTCCCACTGCGATCGCGATCGCGCGATTTTGGCAGGAAAGACAACATCAATATCTGTTGTTACTGAAAAAGTGGCACTAACAATTTCGCGCGGATCAATATCATTTTGTGCCTCGATTTCTTCCATAAGCTCAAGTACAGCCTTTTCTAGGGCTGTGTATGTGTTTACTTCAACTGTTGTTGCACCACGAACGCCTCGTACACGCCAACCCACCTTTTACACCATCCGTAATGTCTGTAAGTGTTCTTGATTGTTAATCATATAACAACCAACCGAAAAAAGAGGCAAAGCAAAGCGCCATCTATTTTTTTTGATCGCTTGAGCCATAAAAAACAGAGAATAAATATAGCGTTTCTTAGCCTAGGGCTAAGAAACGCTATATTTATTTTTTAAAACGAAATATGAATGATATTTTTTATGTCTCGCCATTGATTCGGATGACCTTGTTGCTGCTGTATGTTGCTCTAACCGCTCCTTTACCATTTCTGAGCAACTTTACCCATGCGGCAATTCCTGCCTCGTGGTTGAGTGTGGGTTTAGTGATCGGTTTTGTATTTTTATATGGGGCTTTGAGTGATCGCGTGCTCCTCAATGAGCAGGGCATAAGTTTAGAATATCCCCGCTGGTTTCCGACTTTTTTTCGTAAGGGTTGGTCATTGGCTTGGCAAGACATCACTGCACTCAAACCTCGGATTACAGGACAGGGGGGTATTGTTTATTATTTTGTGAGTAAAGATGCAGATCAGGCTTATTTATTGCCAATGCGCGTGGTTGGTTTTACGCGCTTAGTTAAGCAAGTTGAAGAGCGTACAGGGATTGATACAAGAGATGTGCGATCGCTGGCTCAACCTTGGATGTATTTGATTTTGCTGGTATTTACACTACTTTTATTACTAATGGATAGCTGGACGATTTATACGGCTTTGACCTTGAAGCATTAAATAATTTAAAACCTAGAGGCGATACAAGCCTCTAGGTTTTAAGTTATTTCCAGAGATTTTCCCAGAAGGGAACTTCCACAGGGTCGGGCAGACTAGCAATATTCATCTTGCGGCGAATATCAGCAATATTCCAGCTTGTTAATCTTGCTAGAGTTTGCGCTTCTTTTTCAAAGCGTGGACGTAGCGATCGCTGATATTCTTTACCTGCATCACAACTCGTCTCGCCTGTGAAAGTATGTCGCAAAACATAGCGCCCTTGAAAAGATTCCTGATTTGAAGTTTCTTTAAAAATCAAGTCTTCAGGGAATTTATCGCGGTTATAACGAATATGTAAGCGTGTGATAAAAACCCGACCATTACCTGTAGAGTTTGGACGAAAGCGGCGACTTGTGGAAGGGACATCAGTTGCAGAATCTAGCCAAAATACTCCTGCTTTGCGAAGTTCTTCAGGCGAGAGCGGTTCCGCTGAGCAAGGGTCACAACTTGACATATCCCATGCATATTCTAAAAAGGCAACTTTGCGACCTTCCTTCTCATAAGAAGTCTTAAACATCGACTTATAGAAGTCACCAAATTCATTTTTGACATAGACAGGAATATCAGAACCTGATGGTACTTTGATCGTGCGATAGTTAGCGACTTCGGCTTGTCCTTTCGGCGAGAGAATGTAGACGAGTAAGTCCTGATCGCCATTTGCATTGAGCATTCCTAAGCGGATTGGCAACATGAACTTTGGAGATTCAAATGCCATCATCAGCGGTCGCAGTGATTGCGAACCTGTTTTATTTAGTTCGGCAATGTTCACCTTTGCCACAAAAAATTTCATATTTTGGCGGATATAGGGCTGAAGTAGCTCTTTTGCTCCTTTAGGAATCTTATAATCATTATCTATCAACCAAGATTCTAAACCATCAGAATCCTTAGCACTGAGAATAAGAATGTCGTATTCTCCGACCGCAAACTTGGCTTCGATTGTGACCTGATAGTCATCACGGCGTGCTTTTGATTCTGTCGCAGGAGCAGCACTTCTTGTCGCCCCCACAGAATTAGCTCTGTCGTAGGCTTCGTATCGCGCACAAGGATCGGAGTCAAAGTATTCCACTAACCGAGGAGCGCTGAATGAATCAAGGCGATCAATGATCTTTTGTTCACCGATGCGGACTTGTTCTTTTTTGAGCAATACTGGCACTGGCACAACTAGAGCAAAATCTTTGACATTGCCTTGATAGTCATTTGCCATCGTCAAAACAGTTCGTTTACCATCACGAGCAATTACAACTTGTGAGGCTTTATTAAAAAGGCTAGCATCGGCTTGCGATACATAAAAACCACAGAATGCAAACACAGCAGGGGAATAAGCAAAAATAACTAAGCAAGCAAGGGTGCTACTCAGTAATATACGCATCCAAATCAGAAATTTTTTCATATATCTATCCTTGAAAGTCAGTAACATGAGTGAGAGCGCGAAGCGCTCGTATTGGTTTTAGTTAGAGAACAAAGCGCTATAACGCTTGGGCAGCCATTGAAAACGTGGTGCATTCCAGATGCGATCGCCCAAAACTGTGAGTGGCGAAATTAGAAATAACGCATAAAACATTGCATCAGCGTTAAAGAAAACATTGCGGAAGATAAAAGCTAAAACCGCGATCGCGATCGCCCAAACTAATCTCGCAGCTTTAGCATTGGGAATGGAACGCGGATCGGTAATCATAAATAATGCAAATAATAATAGCGAACCACTAGTGAGTCGATGCGCTAAGACATCCCAAGTCCAACCTAGCCAAAGATTTCGCAATCCTTCTAAAATGGAATAGGAAGCTAGAAATATAAAACTCGTATCCCAACGTCCCACTTTTTTGAGAACTATACCACCTAGTCCGAGAAAGACCAGCGCGTACAAACTATCTTCGCCCCATTGTCCATTAGAAACCCATGCATGATTATCCCAAACAAAACTGTCTAACAACAAAACTACGACTATCCCAAAGTTAGCAGGATTGAACCAATGTTTGCCATTGGTACGGAATATAAATTTACTGGCGATCGCTAAAAAAGCCGCACAAGCGATCGCGCTATAACTATCGGAACGCAATAATAAACTTAATCCCAAGCCAGTAATCGTAGCGCTTTTGAGTGATAACCATCGTTCATGTTTTGGTGTTGTTACGGGTGGAAATATCCATAACATCAATATTTGGGTTAGCCAACAAATTGCAAATGTAAGTGCGATCGCGATCGGTTTGAGTGACCAATCGCGGGTACTTACACCGAGTAGTAAAAAGGCTGACAGAAATAGAATTTGGTAATCACGAGCATCTTTGAAAGATCTGATGCTAATAGCGAAAGGTAACTTCAAGGACTGCATAGCTTTCCGATTAACTAATAAGTTTGCATCAGTATAAGCCCATAGATTTCAGAAATATCGTCTGTTGCAATTTTTGTAACGATCACTAAACTTCTAGCTAACAGCAAAATCTGTAAACTGTCGCATATAGCTCGAATGGAATCCATTAACGATATTTTGTTTAGGAATATCTATTTCAGAGAGTCTAACGGCAATGTCAAATTCTGTGCCATTGTGCTGAATCCAGATTTTACCGTCTTTAATATCTAGATGCACCACACATCCGTAAATCCGATGGGTAATGTTTCAGAACTGTTGGAAAGTATGATGGGATGGAAAATTCGTATCTATTGATAAATAGTCCAATGACAATATCATGCATCACAATAGATTTAGAAAAGCAAATCGTCTTTCTAGCTAAACGCTTAATCCGAGTTCGCAAAGTTAAATGCTTAAGGATGATGTCTGTTTCATTTTTTTAACGATCTCCTGTTCACTCTATGAGCGCTCCCTGACGTCTATACCCAAGTCTTGTCGCCACTCTAGCAGAGGTCTTTCCCAATTTTCTTCCCATTTACTTGCAAAAAAAGGTTTTGCTTTTGCGCCTAGTCTATAACCACTGGCAATCTGCTCTAGCAAATTATCCAATTGCTCAGGATGTTTAAATAGAGTGCTGAGTAACCCGCCAGCAATTAAGACAGCTGACATAGTGCGATGAGTCTGGGCTAGCTCAAAAGCCTTTAAACCCAACTCTCCAAACACATCAGTACTAAATCCAGCCACGATATGCCAGATGTCATGGGTTTGGCGCATCCGCAACAAAAAGTAGCTGATATCATCTTCAACTTTGACAAGTCGATAAAAATTTGGATCGAAACCAGCTTCCTTAATATAAGAAGCATAGGCATAGCCGAGGGATTCTTGAGGTAGTTCTAACAATGCTTCTAGGTTCACACTTGGAGCTAAGTATCGCTCTTGAAAAATCGTTGCTACTTCAGGTTTAGATTTAACAAATTCGATGGCTAATTCTGTCGCTTTTGTATTCCGCAGTCCATCTTCAACATCATAAACAGATTCAGTTTGGGTGGGGTCTCGCAATAAAGTTACAACTCCTTTTAGAGTTGAGAGAAAGTCAAGATTTTGACGCAAATTTGCAAATGTCATAGTTTTGTAGATATTTTATAAATAATTCTTGATGAACTATTCAAGTTGATTCCAGTTAATTTAACTTTATATTTTATTTTATTTTATATTTACTTTGTATTTTTTAAGTATCACACCATGTTTTAAAAATCTTCTCATAATTTTTTTAAAAATCAATTTTAAAAATTAACTTGTCACTAAGATTCTTGGAACTATTATCAGTTATTTGAAACTCACACTCGATTAGAGAATAATGCGATCGCATTATCTTGTTGTACGATAGAAATATTTAAAAAACTCATAATTATTAATTATATGTTTAATAAATTCCGTCATCTTTTAAGCAAACTCTCAGGGAAATCCAGCAAAACTACACCGATCAACAAAGTCAGTTTGATTGTGATTATTCTGATAGATATATTTATCTTGGTAAACGTATTTATTGGTCTCAATGATATTAGTGGATGGATTCTCAGTCCCACTCAGTCACATCCTTGCTATAGCCAATGGCGAGATTATCGCGCCGACCCAAATCGTGATGATTATCAAATTATTTCATCTTCAGTAATAGCCAGTAACAATAGTCCAGTTCCTCGCCAGTATGACTACTATCCTAGAGCGAGCGAAAGCAGTCTCGGCAAGGTTTCGCCCATATGTTCCGATTTTGATAATCGCAAAGATAAAGTCAATAGCGCCAACAATCAACAAATTGAGCAACAGATTAATCAAAAACAGCAGAAAATCGAAACTCTGGAGCAATCCAACCGTAAACTACGCGAAGAGTATGACTCAACGCTCCTCGAAAAAATAGCAGGACAAGACGAGAAGCGATCGCTAAACCAAGTCACGGCTGAAAAAGCTAAGCAAGAGCAAGATAAAAATAATTTAGCAATTTCCACTTTAAAATCAGAAGTAAGTAAGCTAAAACTAAATTTGATAGCTAATCCAGAAAGCATCTATCTGATTGCGTTATTAAAAGATGCTCCAAAATTTGAAGAGGTGCAGCAGAGCTATCAACAGGCTTCCCTATGGTATCCCAGTATTCAAATCGCTCTGCAAGCAGCTTTTTTGGTGCCACTGATGCTACTCGCTTTATCAGTTCACAACTGGGCGCAGCGTAAAAGTTATGGCTTAGTTGCCTTAATCAGTTGGCATCTGCTAGTTATTCTCTGTATTCCTTTAATTGTGAAGATTTTTGAGTTTTTGCAATTTGGGGCGATCGCTAAATTTGTTTTTAACATTATTAGCAAGGTTTTTGGTGGACTATTATTTTTAGTTAGCTATGTCTATATCTTCATAATTCCATTAATAGGATTTGGTCTCATCAAATTCTTGCAGAAAATAGTTGCTTCCAACTCAAAAGGTCAGGCTTCAATTCGAGTCCAAAAATCAAGCTGTATTCAATGTGATAGAAGAATCCAACTTAACGATCTCTACTGTCCTCACTGTGGCTACCATCAATATGTAGAATGTCAAAATTGCCACCAACTCACCCACAAACACCTAAATTTTTGCCGCCATTGTGGCAGCGAATCTGGTAACGAATCTGGACATGAATAGGGTCGCAGTCCCACATTGGGTTTTATAAAATTTGGGACAAGAACTTTTTCGTGCGTTCTTCTTGAGGATTTTGAAAAAAATCTTCAGGCGTTGCTTCTTCCACAATGATGCCGCCATCCATAAATACGATGCGATCAGCGACTTCGCGGGCAAATCCGACTTCGTGGGTGACGACAACCATTGTCATCCCTGAATCAGCTAGCGATCGCATTACATCAAGAACTTCGCTCACCATCTCAGGGTCGAGCGAAGAAGTTGGCTCATCAAACAGCATAATTTTGGGCTGCATTGCTAAAGCTCTAGCGATCGCTACGCGTTGTTGCTGTCCACCTGATAGCTGTAAGGGATATTTGTGTGCTTGTGGCAAGATACCAACTCGATCTAATAACTGCGTGGCAACTTCTGAAGCTTTAGTTTTTGACCATTTACGAACCCATGACGGTGCGAGGATAATATTTTCTAAAACCGTCAGATGAGGAAATAGATTGAATTGCTGAAATACCATACCCACTTCTCGTCTGATCGCATCAATATTGCGATGATTGTCAGGCGATAGCTCAAATCCATCGATCAAGATTTTGCCTTGTTGATATTCTTCTAAGGCATTAAAAGTTCTCGCGAAAGTAGATTTCCCTGAACCAGATGGACCCATGATCACGACTACTTCACCACGATTTACGGTCAGATTCACACCTTTAAGAACATGGAAGCTGCCATACCACTTATGCACATCTTCAGCGACAATCATTGGCTCTGACATTGATGGGGTTTTAGGTAATGTTTCTTGCATAGTGTAGTTCCAGGGTGGTCGTTACAGAAGTCGTTACAAAGATGGATATCACCAAGTTCCTTTACTATAGAGTGTTTTGATGAACTACACGCGCATCTAATCCAATCTCCGATCGCACGATCGTTTTTAAAACTTCAGCGCGATCGCGATCGGGATAGCCTTGCACCATGATGATATTGCCAAATCGTGAAGGAATAATCCGCGCCGAAGGGACTGCACTCTGGACTTTTTGCAAGACTTCATTGTCTGAAGATGGAATCACAACTAAATAGGGAGTCGTATCGATCGCCGCGCGTGGAACCAGAGCCGCAACTCTTACATTATATGGAATTTGGGTTAGTGGAATAGGAGCGACTTGGACTTGGGCTAACGGCGGGGTGGGTGCGAGGCTGCTCGGAGGCGCTGGAGGGATAATTGGAGTCGTCACTGCTACAGGAATTGGATCACGATCAATTAAGATGTCTGGCAAAATAACTGGTAACGGCTCGGCAGATATTGGTGATGGTTGAGATGGAGGTAATACACTTGGGTCAACGATGGGGCGATTAAAAATTGGTTGCGGCGATCGCGTAATTTCAACATTGCTGATCGTATTTGAACTGATATTGGGAAGAGGAGGCGTGGGATATTTGCCACTAAAAGCAATATTACCCGCAATTTTTTTTAGATCAAGTTCATTGCCAACTGCAACTTGAGGTACACCTGAGTTGTTATTGAGATCTTTGTCTAAATTGTTGCGGAAGATATTTTTGCCGAGATTTATTGAAGTGCCAAGATCAGGAGTGGGATAACCTTTACGATCTTTGAGAATGACAATACCATTCCGCTTACTATCAGCGATTAGGTTGTTTCGCAAAGTTGGCGCAGAGAGATTAGAGATGACGATTCCATCAGTATTGTTGAGAATGTTGTTATTGCTTACATTCACTCGCGATTTCTGCCCGATCGCTAGTCCAAAACCCGTACTCTCAAAGATATTATTCTGAATCTCGCCTGTGCTGCTACCAACTGCCGAAAGTCCATTTGCGCCATTTTTTTTAAACAGATTTTCACTAACGATCGCATCGGCCGTACCTGTTAAAAATAAACCTTCGCGATCGCTATTAGTGAAAGTATTATTGGCGATCGCAACTCGCTTGCTCGACTCAACCCAAATCGCCGTCCCTCTGCTATTGGGATTGGTTATCGTAATTCCTTCAATCCTGACATCATCAGCAGCAAGGATTGTAATATTTTGACTGGCAAAAGTCGGGCTGATAAATTTACCACTGCCACGAATCAAAGTATTCAGCCCTCTAACTATCGGCTCACCTCGCAGAGTCACACCGACAGGAAGTCTGATCGGAAAGGATTCACCTGTCTCGGCGCTATAGATGCCCTGCGTTAGCTGAATTACTGTCCCCGCCACAGGCTTGGTGGCAAGTGCTGCTGCGATCGATGCATAGGGATTCATCGGAGAACCGTCAGCTTTTACATTAAGCCCCAGTGCATTAAGCCCCAGTGCATTAGAGCGTGGCGCAACATAAATCAGGGCAGCTGTCTGCGGTAAAGCGGTGTTATCTTGTTGGCTAATTTTCCAAGTCTGTGGCAAAGCCTGAGTCGGTGACTGGACTGGACGCGCCAACAGTGGCGGCGCGATCGCTAAGATCATCAAACTTGTGGCGATCGCACTCAAAAAACTAGGCTTGCACAGCATAAGGAATCACCTTTTAACCAATCACTAAAAAACACATCAAAAATATGTGATTCGTGCCAATTAAAATACACGAAAACTCTCACCCTTGCCAAGAGATTCTTAAAGCTTTCCAGCAAAAATCTCATAATCATCATCGCGATCGCCATAATTAAAAAAACAAAACCCAGAAAGATGTGTAGCTTGTGCCGCGAGCTACATATCTTTCTAGAAACTAAAAGGACTAAAAATCGTGAAGATACCAGCATGGGTAGCGATCGCTATAGCTTCATTTGTTGGAGGCTTGATCTTTAACAAACTTTTTTCTAGTGACTACAAATGGTTTATGCGGTTACGCCGCCCTCGCTGGTTGACCTTTGAAAAAGCAATTCCCCCAATCTGGATATTTATTTTTATCTGTGGCATCGCCTCAGCATCGGTCCTATGGGAAGCACAGCCTAACACTCCCTATGTCTGGCTGCTGATGGCAGGCTATGCCATAGTCGAGTTTACGATTTTATCTTACACGCCCGTCATGACCCGTTTACGCAATGTCAGGGCAGGTGCGATCGCGGGGGCGATCGGTTTTATATTGGGAGTTATATTAACGGCGCTAGTTTGGCAGATATCCAGTTTAGCTGGATGGCTATTACTACCATATTTACTATGGAGTCCTGTGGGAACTTATGTAACATGGGTAATGGCGAGACTAAATCCACCCGAAGTTTAGGCTTCATCCAAAACAACTAATTGATCGTATAAACATAAACAGGTAAAATTTTAAGCATGACTGTCAAGCATTTAAAAATCTTGAATCAAAACAAATCATCTATCACTCAAGTGATTAAAAAAGATGGTGATGATGTCATTCAAGGCTTAATGAGAACTCTCAAGAGTTTGCCAGCAAAATACTTTTATGATGATCGAGGCTCCGAATTATTTGAGCAAATTTGCGACTTGCCAGAATATTATCCAACCAGAACTGAAGCATGGATATTAAATAAATATGCCAATGAAATCGCCGAAATTACAGGCTGTTGTGAATTAGTTGAGCTTGGCAGTGGTAGTTCTACTAAGACGCATTTTTTATTGAATGCTTACCAAAAACGGGCTTATCAGAAAGAAGCTGATTTATTAATTGAATCTTTGCCCGAAGCTTTTAGATATATTCCTATCGATGTCAGTGGTGGCATTCTCAAAACTAGCGTATTACATTTACAACAAAAATATCCTCATCTATCCATCGAAGGACTAATCGGAACATACAATGAAGCATTACTTTATTTAGGCAAAAATCATGTGCGATCGCGGATGATTTTCTTTTTAGGTAGCTCGATTGGCAATTTCAATCCTGAAGAATACATAGATTTTCTTGATAGAGTTTCTCAGACTCTGACTAAGGGCGATTATTTTTTGTTAGGAATTGATTTGCATAAATCCAAACAAGTTTTGGAACCTGCTTATAATGATTCTCAGGAAGTAACAGCAGCGTTTAATTTGAATATGCTTGCTCATCTAAACTGGCGATTTCAAGGAAATTTTAATCTCGACTTATTCAGCCATCAAGCTATTTATAATGAGGTCGATCATCAAATTGAAATGTATTTATATTCTCTTGAAGATCAGCAAGTATCGCTAGATATTCTCGATCTTAAAATCCAATTTAAAAAAGGCGAAAGTATTCTCACTGAAATTTCGCGTAAGTTTGATTTAGAAGTAGTTCAAGAACAACTGCGATCTCAAGGTTTACAAACGATTAAAATCTGGACAGACCCGCAGCACTGGTTTGGATTAGTTCTTTGTCGGGTATAAGTGCAAAGCTATAGCGCAGCGTGTGCTATAGCTTTTAGGATTTTATATTTAATTATGTCAAACTGTTGAAAAATAATAAGTCATTTCTATGCAACCACCAAATTTAACTTGTTGCGATCGCGAAGATGTTCTTTTGTATTTCCAACATGCTTGGCAAATCGAAGATAGTCTGATGAAAAGTCTAGTTAATTCTGAAACTTTTTATCTAAATCCCGATCCTTTACGCAATCTATTAATCTTTTACTTAGGACATTCTCCTGTCTTTTATATTAACAAATTAATTCGCGTAGGTTTATTAAGCGATCGCCTAAATCCTCACTTTGAGATGCTTTTTGAACTTGGAGTCGATCCCGAAAAGCCAGATGATATTTCCAGTATTTTCGCAAGTCTTCGCAACGCCGAAGTGAGCCAAGTGTGGGAATATCGTCAGCAAGTATATGCCGCGATTTGTGAACTGATTAATAATATAGCGATCGCTTTGCCGATAACTTCCGAACAACCACTCTGGGCGTTAATGATGGCGATCGAACATCAATATATTCATATCGAAACTTCATCGATGCTAATCCGTCAGTTGCCAGTTGACAAACTTCAACGCCCCCATGATTGGCAATATGCCCCCGCCAATGGCTACACCAAACAAAACGAAATGCTTGCAGTCACAGGCGGCGTAGTACAGCTTGGTAAATCTCAAGACTCTCATACCTACGGTTGGGATATCGAATATGGCGATCGCGCTGTAAATGTTGAGACTTTCTTCGCTAGCAAATATCTGATTACTAACGCCGAATTTTTAGATTTTGTTAAAGCTGATGGCTATACAAATCAAGCATATTGGCAGAGTCAAGCATGGGAATGGAAAACTCAAAATAATATCCAGCATCCTAAATTTTGGCTACCTCATGGCGACACCTACAAATATCGCGCCATGTTTGATGAGCTAGCAATGCCCTTTGATTTCCCAGTGGAGGTAAATCATCATGAAGCGATCGCCTATTGTCGATGGAAAGGAAATAATACTCGCCTGATCAGCGAAGCTGAATGGAATCTCGCCACTTATGGCTCGTCTGCTATTCCGATTGCGACTATCCCGAAGGTGACAGAACATTACAATCTCAATCTAAAGTTTAGCTCACCTAGTTCGGTTGGTTATTCGGAATCCCAAAGTCAATCAGGACTGTATGATTTGCGAGGTAATGTTTGGGAATGGTTAAGCGACAATTTAACCCCACTTGCAGGATATCAACCACATTACTTATATACAAATTATTCTGCATCATATTTTGATACCAAACATAATATGATGGCAGGCGGCTCATGGATCACCAGCGGAACCGAAGCAGGTAAATATTATCGCAATTGGTTCCGTCCTAACTTCTATCAACACGCAGGTTTTAGAATAGCGAAATAAGCGATCGCTCAATTCTTCACCCAAAATTTAAGCGTCCTAGTGATCATAAGCTTGATGGTTATTCAAAATTTATAACTTGCTAATAAAGTTATTGTAGGCGATCACCCAACCATATTTCCTGCTTGTTTGCTTTAAAAATTAAGGAGGAAATAAGATTAGGCTAATAAATTAGACATTATCTTTTGTGTCATCGTTCAAACCTCCTATAAACAAGGCGATCGCGCCAAACATGGCTGATATGGGAAAGGCAATGAATATGCCAACTAGAAAGAGAGCAAAGAATTTTAGGAAGATGATCGTTAATTTGACCATAATAAATTTTTCTCATCAATTCGAGCAAATCTGCACCTTACAATTATTTGCAAGTGCAGATTTGCAGTGATTTTACTGTAGAAGTTTTACCAAGTAAGTCTTCTTACCCAGCATCGGGGTACTCCATCATGGCGATAAAAAGCGTCCCACTGTCCAGATTTATCCTGACAAAATTTATCGAGCTTCCTTACAGAGCAGGCATCGCCCCGCCCACAAACACTACGATATTCCTGATCAGACATTTCGTAGACTTTCACTTGAGTCCAAAATTTAGCTTCAGATGGACTGGATGAGACAACAGCAGATATTGCTATTGTGGATGTAAAAGCAGCAATGGCAAGTGAAACTGGTTTTATGTTGATTTTCATTGTTAACTCCTATTTTTTAGAATGGAACTGATTTATAGAAAAACTGAGTTCTCAAAAGTTAGGCTCTGACTGTGGTAGGACGAACTTGAGAATTAACATTCGGACCACACTTGGGATGAACAAAACAATTTACACTACATTTTGGAGGTGGAGCAGAGCAGTTACTGGCGTTACCAAAAGGGGATTCCCCGTACTCTTTCTCAAAAATCGCACAAGTCTCCGTCGCCGCATTTTTTAAGTCATCGGCATCTTCTGCTCCGCGCAGACCGAAATAGGGGAAATGATGGAGAAAATGCCCGAAGATTTTGTCACAGTCATCAGCATATTTCCTTGTGTCAAGAATGTGCTGATGCCAGAAACTGTCTACATCACCAATAGGAACAAGAGGGCTGTTAGGATATTTTTTGTACAAGTATAGAAAGCGTTTGTACCACTTCTCAGCCTCGTCGCAATGCTCCAAACTCCAACCTAAACCTTCTACTGTATCCATGAGCTTGACCTTAATCGGTTCAAGATCAAGGCTGTCAATAATCTGACGATCTAATAAATGTTCAATGCTGCTGTCAATAGTCTTGAGAGTGCTAGACATTGATCTGTTCTCCTTGGTAATTAATTTGATGCTTCATTTGAGCGTGAACTTAGCGTAAATCAATTTTCTGGAGGACATGATAAATATGCAAAAATGCACTGTGTAAAGACTTTGTGCAAAAATGCACAGGCAAAAATGCACATAAATTTTGTTGTGTGCAATGTAGATTTATCTGTGACAGAACTGAATGAGAAAAGAAGATATTGGTTTATTAACTCCAAAATTTGGCATTCAAAATTGAGTCAATATCGCGGCTAAACTGCCATGTAGTAGGGAAAGAATATTGTGGGTATTCACTGCGTACATCCTCAAGTACAAACTTTAAGCATTTATCAAAATTATCGATAAAGTGACGCTTGAGGCTTGGTGACTGTTCGAGAATTTGTTCCAATTCAAATCTTTGAGTTCTAATTGTTACTTCCCATCCCCTAAATTCATTGGGCATATCCACATAACAACGCTTGAGAAGATGTTCAATGAGAGTTCTGAGACGACTGACAACCTCGCGCTTATCTCTGTTTGCCAAGCCTTCTAACTCCTCGATTAAATTTTCAATGTCAATATGCTCTAGATCGTGCGATCGCAATTGGGAAATGACTGTCTCTAACCATAGGTTAAGATCGGTGTCATAAAGCGTTTGTTTGGCAATAGTCTGAGTCATCGTGGATTACCTGTTGCAGAACTAAGTAAAAAGAGAAGATATTGATTGAGGCTCACACCTTCGCTTTTGGCTAGAGTTACTAAACGTTGATGTAAACCTTTGGGCATTCGCAGCATGAGTTTACCGCTATATTCAGATTCAGAACTAGGCAAAGGAATCTCATCACCGTATTCGTAGGCAGTTTCGATCCATAGTTCACGGGCTTCGTTGATATTTGTTGCGGCTTCTTCGATAGTTTCGCCTTGAGTGAGACATCCTTTTAAGTCCTTGATTT
>JANXUJ010000084.1 GCA_025356295.1 Cyanobacteriota bacterium | reverse complement strand
ACGATTGTTGTCTTTACAGGTTTGGGATTTATATATGTCTCTACAGCTTCTTCTAAAAGCTTAACTTTACTATCCTGCGTAACCGATTCACTCTTAGATTCAAGATATTTTTCTATGTTTTTAATTGTGTTTGGTGAAAGACTTACCAAAGAAGAATCTACTTTTGAAGGGTCTTTTGCAATTATTGCATTTACATTATCACCTCCACTTTTAAAGCCTGTTAAAACTCCTGCCGCAAGTGCAGAAAAAGTAAGTGCCAAAAAGAAAAGGGTCATATAAAGAAATATTCTCTCCTTTTGCTTTGGATCGGCTTTTCCAAAGAGCAAGAAAACTACAAAAGCAATAACAATAGCGACTAGAGCAAAAACTCCAAATAGACTTCCTGAATTTGCGAGAATCTGAGGAAGACTGTTGATTAAATTTCCCACTTAGTTTACCTATTAAGCTTGACAAGTAAAAATTAGATGCTTTCTTTCCATTTAAGAATCAGAGCAGCATTAAAATCAAAACGGACAAAAGGTTACCTTGTAATAAAATCCCCTTAATTGAGAAGAGAGTGGATTCAAAGCAGCCTATGACTTTTTCGTTCTTGATTAAGCTCAATCTAGTCGTCATTATTTATACGTGATTTGTAGCTCTTGTACTTATTGAACTTAACCAGTATGGTGATACTGAACGCTAAGGCTAAAGCTGATGCCAACCATCCCAAAAGCCCACCAATTATGCCTCCAGTCATCGAACCCACCAATCCTCCAACTGGGCCAGCTTTAGCAGAACCAGATGCAGCAGTAAGGTTTTGAATAAATGCAGGAAGAGCCGCAACAACAGACAGAATTAAAACTGTTAAATCCCAGTGTCTAGTTCCATAGCGCCCGTCCTTAGCGATTATGAAGTTACAAACACTAAAACCGATTGCAGGAATATACAGAAAAAAGACTGAATACACAATACCTATAATGGGTATGATAGCGATTGAGAAAATGACTATATTAGTTATAACGAAAGGTAAGTAGGTTTTTTCGAGTGTCTGCATTTTTGTCTACCAATGAAGCTGATTTTTAGGGCTGCCTAGCTTATACAATCTACAGTCTACGTGTAAGACTGAAAAAACTCTGACAGTCTAAATTTAGGGTTGGTTTGTACAAATTGTCAAGCTTAAAATTAGACCTTCAGATATTAGTAGAACCAAAAAAAAGAAGATTTGTAAAGCCTCTATTTTTCTTTTTTGGCTCTAAATATCAACAAAACTTATAAAAACTTAATGTGGCTCATTTAATCTTCTTATGGGTTTCGGGGCAGTCTGACCTGTAAACTTAATTACGGGTTGTGTAGTAAGACACAACTAGCTTAAATTTTGTTTTCTGCTTTTAGAAGATTTCTAGAACCTAGCAAAAGCTTAATAGTTACTTAATAGTTATAAAACTTAGATAAATAAGGATTCCTACGCATGGATAGTACGATCAGTTTAGAGATCATCGAAGTCGTTGAACAAGCAGCGATCGCCTCTTCTAAGTGGATGGGCTTGGGCAAAAAAGACGAAGCCGATGAAGCCGCAGTTGAAGCAATGCGCGAACGCATGAACAAAATTCATATGCGTGGTCGGATTGTTATCGGTGAAGGTGAACGTGACGAAGCACCAATGCTATATATCGGCGAAGAAGTTGGTATCTGCACCCAAGACAATGCGGCTGAGTTCTGCACTATCGAAGAATTACAAGAAATCGACATCGCCGTTGACCCTTGTGAAGGCACAAACCTCGTTGCTTATGGTCAAAATGGTTCGATGGCAGTTCTTGCCATCTCTGAGCGTGGTGGCTTATTCCAAGCACCCGACTTCTATATGGACAAGTTGGCTGCGCCACCTGCGGCTAAAGGGCATGTTGACATCCGCAACACACCTACCAAAAATCTACAAATTCTTTCTAAATGTCTTGATCGCGCGATCGAAGAATTGGTCGTAGTTGTGATGGATCGTCCGCGTCACAAAGACTTGATCGCCGAAATCCGTGCAGCTGGTGCGCGTGTACGCTTGATCAGCGATGGTGATGTGTCGGCTGCAATTTGTTGCGGTTTCGCGGGTACAAACATCCATGCACTCATGGGTATCGGTGCTGCACCTGAAGGTGTCATCTCGGCAGCAGCGATGCGTTGCTTGGGTGGACATTTTCAAGGTCGTCTAGTTTATGACCCAGCCGAAGTTAATACTCCTGAAAGCGCTAAGTGGACTCGTGAAGGTAACTTGGCTCGTCTGAAGGAAATGGGTATCGAAGATGGCGATCGCATTTATGACGCTAACGAATTGGCTTGTGGCAAGAATGTCTTGTTTGCAGGTTGTGGCATCACTCCTGGCACTTTGATGGAAGGTGTCCGCTTCTTTAATGGCGGCTGCCGTACTCAATCATTGGTAATTTCGACTCAATCGAAGACTGCCCGTTTTGTGGATACTATTCACCTGACCAGCGATAAACCTACAGTTATTAATCTTCGCTAATCATGAAATTTTTCAGCTAAAAAATTAGAGGAGAGCGCATTGCGCTCTCCTCTAATTTTTTGGCTGAACATCGCTATATTACAGAAAGTTAAGCAGTGATAAGTACGCACTACACTGGTAGCTATCTGCTGATAAGCTCTTTCCATAAGATAATAATTTTCTAGTCCAGTTCTTAATAAGAAACGCATTTACGCTATGAATATTGCAGTTGTTGGCTTGAGTCACAAAACCGCGACTGTGGAAGTACGAGAAAAGTTGAGTATTCCCGAAGATCGCATGGAAGCGGCGATCGCTCAACTGATGAGCTATCCGAATATTGAAGAAGCTGCAATCTTAAGCACCTGTAATCGCTTAGAGCTATACGTTGTCACCAGCGAGTCCGAAGGTGGCATTCGTGAAATCATGCAGTTTCTCGCCGAGTTTAGCCAACTACCTCTACAGTTCTTACGTCGCTATCTGTTTATTCTGCTCCGCCAAGATGCGGTGACGCACCTGATGCGGGTTGCATCTGGCTTGGATAGCCTCGTGCTAGGTGAAGGACAAATCCTCGCACAGGTCAAAAATGCTCATCGCCTTGCCCAACAACATAGTGGTGCAGGACGTACGCTTAATCAACTTTTTAAACAATCTCTGTCCGCAGGTAAGCGAGTGCGGACTGAAACCGAAATCGGCATAGGCGCAGTGTCGATTAGTTCTGCCGCAGTTGAGCTTGCTCAAATCAAGCTGCAAAACCTATCGGATAAGCACACCACGATCATTGGTGCTGGCAAAATGTCGCGCCTTTTAGTCAAACATTTGATCTCTAAAGGGGCGCAAAAAATTGCGATTGTCAATCGATCGCGCGATCGCGCGGCGGCAATGCTCAAAGAATTTGAAACCAGCAATGCTCAGTTTAGTATTCACCCGTTTGAGCAGATGATGGACTGCGTGACTATTTCTGATCTGGTCTTTACCAGTACTGCCTCGACCGAGGTAATTATCAGTCGTCAACATCTTGAAGCGATCGCCCCAAATCATAGCGGTTTAAACTTGGTTGATATCTCTGTACCGCGCAACATCAGTTCTGATGTCAAAGAATTACCAAATGTGAAAGCGTATAACGTAGACGATCTACAAGCAGTGGTAGCAGGAAACCAAGAAAGCCGACGTCAAATGGCGATGCAAGCCGAAGTTTTGCTAGAAGGTTGTGTTGCTGAGTTTGATAGCTGGTGGCGATCTCTCGAAACCGTTCCCACGATCAGCAAGCTCCGTCAAAAGCTAGAAATCATCCGCGAGCAAGAAATGGAAAAAGCCCTATCTCGTCTCGGCAATGACTTTGCCGACAAGCATCAAGATGTGATCGAAAGTATGACTCGCGGCATCATCAACAAAATTTTGCATGATCCGATGGTGCAGCTACGCGCTCAACAAGACATCGAGACACGCCGCCGTGCGATGCAAATGTTACAAGTACTTTTTGATCTAGATTCACCGTCTAGCCAGCTAAAAGAAGGATAAATAAAAAAGCCGCCTCTAGGCGGCTTTTTTTGACTTTCAAGACAATCACTACTATATTGTCATAATTGAATGACAAACGTTTCGGGCGATTCATCCTACTCATTGGAACTAGCGCCGATCAATCCATCGATAAACTTATCAATTAAGAACAACGAGAGTCCCTCTTCGCACTCCGAGGGTAATGGCGATATATTGCATTACCATTAGAATCATATCCATCAAGACACATGACAGATCCGCCACTGTCTTGCTGATTTGAGCTAGAGCTGTTTGAAAATATCATCATCAGGATTGCGGCGGCTGCCTCATCACGCCTTGCTTGTGCAGCTCGTTGCTCTTTAATGTAGGCTTGTTGTTGTTCTGGAGACAAGCTTTCAAAATATTGACGACGACGCTCTACTTCTAGCCTTCGCTTTTCCAAAGCTTCTTGTCGAGCAATTTCCTGTTGTCGCTTCCTTTCCTCCGCTTGCTGTCTACGCTCTTCTCTCAACCTCTCTTGATTGGCTGTTTGATTAATACGTTGAATAGTGCGAAAGATGTTAGCCATTTTCAGAGGCTCGGTTTAGCAGATGCATTTGAGATAGGTACGTTTTCAAGTCCTTTACTAAGTGCAGCACCCGAATTTAGGGTTAGGATTGAAACTAGAGCAATACTTGACAACTTACGAATACATACCATAAAAAATCTCTTAAATAATTCAGATTACAGTGTAGAAGCAGGGGTTTGCATGTATTAGCTAATGTTCTTTTACATAAACTCAATACAACAAGATTTCATTATTTATTTTAGTATCTATCGTTTTTTTTTCGTGTCAATTCACTTAGTCGAATATTTAAATCATGTAATATTTATGAATTTTGCATAAAAGACTTATTCATCCGTGTCCAAAATTGATTAATGTAAACTGTAGTCAGTGGTACAAGTGCTAGAGATATTTAAATGACCACATTATTACGCATTTCTCAAATAGAAACGCTCGAAGGGCAAAGCACGATCCTTCACGATATCGACTGGCAACAATTTGAATCAATTCTTAATGACCTTGGTGAAAAGCGTAGGACAAGAATTGCTTATCTAGATGGTGTATTGGAAATCGTTATGCCCTTACCTGAACATGAAAAAATTAAAGTCCTGATTAGTTACTTTGTCCAGGTTTTACTGGACGAATTAGGGATTGATTTTGAAGGCTACGGCTCTACGACATTCAAAGCCAAGGCTAAACGGGCAGGGCTAGAGCCTGATGAATGCTTCTATATTCAAAATAATGTCGCCATGCGGGGCATCCGTAAACTTGATATGGCTATTGATCCGCCGCCAGACTTAGCGATCGAAGTTGATGTAACTTCCAAAACTAAGTTTGCCGTATATCTTGCCCTCGGCGTACCCGAACTATGGCTATACGATCAAACCCTCAAAATTTATATCTTGGCTAACGGTGAATATCTCGAATCAGAACTTAGCCCCACTTTTGGCAATATTCCTGTCCGCGATATCATTCCCCAGTTTCTAGAACTTAGCCTCAATGAAGGACGCAGTGCCGCAATGCGTAATTTTCGGGCTTGGATGAAAATAAATATAAATCCCAAAACTTAACTAATGAAGCCTTATTAAAAACTCAAGATCTATACCGCCAGCTACGCTGGCGGTATAGATCTTGAGTTTTTGTATTTGATTTTGCGTAGCTACTTAACTAAAGGATGATTGTGTTTACGTCATCGACTCAAGTAGACTTTTGTAACACATTTAATAATCACACGTATTTGATGTTCGCCGTGAACTGGCACACATCAAATACCTAGAAATTTTTTTAAAATCAAAGGTAAAGCGATGAGTACAACTAAGGCGACGGGATTTGCTTCTGGTTCTCAAAATAAAAAGAAGAAAGCGCCAAACAAACGTGAGGCGGCTTCTAGTAAATATGACGAGATGAAAGGCAAAGGATTGCCAGAGTTCAATATTTTTATCCGCATCAAGGGCAAAGAATGGGTTCCTGCGGGGTCGATGGCAGTGGAGCGCAGTAGTCAAATTAGTCGCGCAATTTTTCAACAGGAAGCAGAACTACTAAAGGGCGCGATCCGCTTGTATCCTATTTTACGGAAGTTCAAAGATGATTTGGAATATGGCTATCGTCTAAAAGAGTTTCCTGATGAAGAAGTTACCGTTGCAGTTATTCCTGAACTAACCATTGGTGAAAAGATTAGGTACGCTTTCACTAAAGCTAAGGAGTATTTCAGCAGCGTAACCAAGAAGTCTGATGTTAAATAGATCAAAATAGATCAAAGCCAATATGCCCAAATTCAGATAAACTAGGAACTGAAAGCAACTAAAAGTGTTATGGCGACTGTTTCTGAGAATACAAAAAGCATCCAAAACGGTACAGCTGATATCCACCCAGATGGCAGTGAAAATCTAGGCTTAATCGTCAGACGCAAAACTCGCCCTGTGCAGATCGGGAATATTACTATCGGCGGTGGCGCACCTGTGGTCGTGCAGTCGATGATCAATGAAGACACTCTCGATATTGCTGGCTCTGTGGCAGGCATCCGCCGCTTGCATGAGATTGGCTGCGAGATTGTGCGCGTCACTGTTCCTAGCATGGCTCATGCGATCGCCCTCTCAGAAATCCGTCAAAAACTTAAGCGTACTTATCTAGATGTGCCGCTAGTTGCTGATGTCCATCACAATGGCATGAAAATCGCTCTTGAGGTCGCCAAGCATATTCATAAAGTACGCATCAATCCAGGACTATATGTATTCGAGAAGCCTAAGGCAAATCGTACTGAATATACCCCGTCAGAGTTTGATGAAATCGCTGAGAAAGTCCGCGACACTCTAAAGCCATTGGTCTTATCTCTCAAAGAGCAAGATAAAGCGATGCGGATCGGCGTAAATCATGGTTCTCTTGCAGAACGAATGCTATTTACTTACGGTGATACGCCCCAAGGGATGGTCGAATCAGCGATCGAGTTCATCCGTATTTGTGAAGATCTCGACTTTAAAAATATTGTCATCTCCATGAAAGCCTCGCGCGTTCCTGTGATGATCGCTGCCTATCAACTAATGGCTAAGCGCATGGATGCACTGGGCATGAATTATCCACTGCACTTAGGCGTAACTGAAGCAGGTGACGGTGAATACGGAAGGATCAAATCTACCGCAGGTATTGCGACTTTGTTGTCGCAAGGTATCGGTGACACGATTCGGGTTTCTTTGACTGAGGCTCCTGAAAAAGAGATTCCAGTGTGCTACAGCATTTTGCAATCTCTCGGACTTCGCAAAACTATGGTGGAATATGTCGCTTGTCCATCTTGTGGACGCACTTTATTTAACCTTGAAAATGTTCTGCATAAAGTCCGTGAAGCGACAAGTCATCTAGTTGGTCTAGACATAGCCGTGATGGGTTGCATTGTGAATGGTCCGGGTGAAATGGCAGATGCGGACTATGGCTATGTCGGCAAAACTCCTGGCATAATCTCGCTCTATCGTGGCAAGGATGAAATCAAGCGTGTGCCTGAAGCAGAAGGTGTGGAGCAGTTAATTGCTCTCATTAAGTCAGACGATCGCTGGGTCGATCCATAAAAGAAAAGGAGCGCGAAGCGCTCCTTTTCTTTTATAAGATTGCTTTCAGAGCCTGTTTTAATCCATCAACTATGCGATCGTACGAGTAATCCGCAATAATCCTTTTACTCTCATCTCCCCATTTTTTGAGGCGATCGCGATCGCTCAGCGCCTCCCGCAAACAACCCGTCAGCGCCGCCACATTCCCCGCCTCAAAAATCAATCCATTCTGCAAAGGTTTAACTAAGTCCGCCGCACAACCAACATGATTGCTAACAATTACAGCTTTTCCCATAGACATCGCCTCATTAATTGCGAGTCCCCATGTTTCGCTGTAGCTAGGTAAAACAAAAATGTCACAGATAGCATAAGTGCGCGGCATTAGTGATTGATTTTGAAATGGGGCAAAATAAACATGTTTATTTTGCTTGGCAATATCCTGCATCTCTGTTTCTAAATCACCAGCACCAACTAACAGTAGTGACACTGATGCTAATTGTGCATCAGTAAAAGCCCTGATCAAATCTAAAGGATGCTTCTTATCTTCAAACTTTCCAGCAAAAAGTATGACTTTATGTTCTGGAGAGATACCTAACTCTTGCTTCCAAGTCTTGGTTTCCTCAAATAGGCTATTCTTAGGAGCAGAAAATCGATGACCGTCAATGGCGTGGGGTGCAAAGAACAATTTATGCTCCTGCACAAAATGATATCTAAAGTACTCATAATTTGCTTTACCAACATATAGGCAAGCAGCAAAGCTTTGAAAGATTTTGGCGATAACTAAGCGCTTAAGATTATTCTTTAAATTGTTTTTAACCAAGATTCGATGGGAATCTCCACGAAATATAATTGGAATGTTTTTATTTCCTATTTTGTTTCGCAACTGCCAGAGAAATCTATAAATACTTGCATAGTTATACGAAACAGTAAGTAAAATAGCATCTGGTTTAAATGCTAGTACTTGCTTAGTGAGATTAGGATTTTGTAGCCCGAAAATATGATGAGTACCTTTGTCTTTACTGGTGTTAGATACAAACTCAAAATCATATCCATCGAGTAAAGAGATATCCCACTTTAAAGATTGTTTAAACCCTTGATCGACTTGATCTGTGACTCCAAAATCCCATAGATAAAACACTTTAATATTTAAAGATATATCCTGAGTGACACGCTGAAATAGCGGCGCATAATATTGAATTGGATGAGAAGCGATGATTGCTAAATTAATTTGTTTATCCATATCAAATTAAACATCAATTTAGCTTTTGGTTAGCTTTTTGGGATTTGCCTGTAAGCCACTGCCAAACTATACCACCACCAAAATAGAGAAATACTAAATACACTAAAAAAGCGCTAACTGCTCCACCAACTATTTTGATATTGGAAGATTCAAAGGTAATCGATACATTTAATAAAATAGTTGTTGCCGCAGCTAGTCCTAGCAGAGGGACTTTGCCAAAATTTGCTAGCGATCGATAGAGCCAGCCCCAAAAGTATCCTAGGGCAAGAATCGGCACAAACATCATTGGAACTCCAAAGTCAATATAGCTCTCAGCGACATAACCAATACTAACTGAAGTGCCTTGAGCGGCTCCAGCAACTCGAAAACCTGTAAAAGTATTTGTTCGTTGAGAGTCATCAATTGTTGGCTTGTTAGGAAAAATAAAACGCGGGGTTAAAGTATGGACTATTGCTTCAGACCATAGCCGACCCTCTTGATGCGGAATAACACTGGGTACAGTTTTGATACTGCCCGCAAAAAAGTTAAGATACCCTAAACGATCCAATCCAGACTCAAAGCCGACATTTAGTTCTTCTGTGTTGATTTTGCTAAGTGCTAAGCCGTGAAAAGCTAAGCGATCGCTAAAAGACACTTGGATGCTTTGGGTGCTAGTTCCTGCATTGACATAGCTTCGATAGTCGCCTTTTATACCTTGCCAGTAAGTTGTGAGGATCAAAATCAGAGTCAGTAAGATTAAGGCTTGAGGACGTAGCAATCTACTAACTCTTGTACTTGTGCCACCATATATGATCAAAATCACAAAAAGAACAGTTTTAAATCCACTGAAAAAGCCAGTTAGTCCAACTAAAATCTCGACTAAAGTGACCGATATCGCTAACAACCGAAATTGTGAGTGACGAAATCCTGCCCATATGATCAAAAAGACAACAAACCAATGGAAAGAATCAATAGCTAATAGAAATTGAGTTAAGCCAGACTCGCTAAATGCGATGGAACTAATAACTGTAGAGAATGCAAGTGTTCCTAAATAAGCGATCGCTAATCGATCTACTCTTAGTGTTTGGGACTCGTTTCCCTCTAAATCGATAAAATTTGATAAGGCGATCTTTCCCATGCCTAGCTTCATGCCATAGGCAAGTACTAATATAGCCAAGCTACCCAAATAAAAAGCCATGCTCAACTCATCACCCAAAACTTGCTGAAGAGTTTTGCCAGATAAGTCCGCAACAATTACAGGAGTTAAAACCTGAATAGACTGAAAGGCTGCAGCGAAGAGTAAGACAGGCGGTTCACCTGGTCGCCATAGCAATAAAAAGAGTATTGGCCAGATTAGACATCCACAAAATGTTTCTACGGGATTAGCTGTCATTAATCCTATCACAGCCATGACAGAGCAAATACCCCAGAAGATATAGCTGATGGACTGCTTGTCTGAGCCGAGTTTTAGATTTTTTTTGTCTGCTAATATATGATGTGACATTTTTCACTCTTTGCGGTTTAGTTTATGTAAGATAGATTTTAGACCACTCTTCTAGGAACCGAGATCGCCCAAATCTTGTTTCATAATCACTAAAGGCTGCTTCTCCCATTTTGGATAAGCGATCGCGATCGGACAACATCCATTCTATAGCTTCGACCAGAGCTTCGGGCGTTTTGTCACGGCAGACATAACCGTCAATGCCATGTCTCACCATCTCAGGTAAACCACCCGAAGGGAAGACTATTGAAGGCGTTCCTACTTTTTTAGCTTCTAGAACAACCATGCCCAATCCTTCTCTTACAATTGATGGTGCAATGTGAATCAAAGATTTTGTATAGAATATTGTTGGATCATCTACTTGCCCTACAAAATAAACTTGATCTTGTAAATGATGACATTTTACCCATTCCTCTAGTTCACTTCTAAACTCAGCAGCGTAGCGAGAACAGCCTACTATGTCTAGGTGATAGTCTGGAAACTTACTGACAGCTTGTAATAATTGCCGTAGCCCTTTTTGTTCTGACATTTGTCCTACATAAACAAATCCTTGACGATTAATATTTTGATAATCTGATTGATTTGTTAGTTGATTTGTTGAAAATCTTGACGGGGCTAAATTATAGATTCTTTTGACTTTTGATTTCGGAATGTCTTGAGCAAGTATTTGTTGCTTAACAAACTCAGAAACTGCAACTATTGTTGATGATTGCTTCATTGCTAAACGCCATATCTGTAAACTATAAATAGAATCAGTTGGCGCAGCTTCTCCCACACGATGTATGAGTGGTACATTACTAAGAAATAATGCTGGAACTATGTAGTTATAACCCATGAGAGAAGCAATTTGAATATGGGTGGGTTTAAAAGTTTTAATCTGTTGTAAAAGTATACAGCTACAATTCCATAGCTGATTCATTTTCTCAAATATAGAGAGAGGGTCTTGCTTTAACCACATCCATGACCATTGATTGCCAAAGGGAAGACCGAAGGTTTCAAATCCTAGCTTTTGTAGATAAATATCAACATCGCTATAGAGCTGATTCTTACTAATACCTACTAAAACTGTAGCGCCTTGCTCTCTGAGAGAAAGATATATTTCGATGTTATCTCGTTCATTTCCAAAAAGCTCTAACCCAGATAATATTCCAATGACACGAATGTTTGATAGGTTATTGTTAGGTTTATTTTGTTGATTTTCTTGCATATTTAGGTTCTATTTTTTTATTGCTATTTGACTACTTTGTCAAAGATATTACATAGCATCTGAGTCATTCGCTTAGCTGTGTAAAGACTAAACGCTTGCCAGTTTGTTGTCGATACAAAATCTTGATTAC
>JANXUJ010000224.1 GCA_025356295.1 Cyanobacteriota bacterium | reverse complement strand
TGAAAAAGATAAAACAACAAACTGGCGAGTGCGTGACTTTCCTAGCATTGCATGGGTCGGTGAAGCGATGCAAATTGGCTACCATAGCCGCGCTATCTTCCGCCGCCGTAGCCGTAGCAATATGCTGTTAGTCGGCAACATCGAAGAAAATATCTTTGGCATTCTCGGCGGCGTGATGACCAGTCTCGTTTGCAGCCATCAACCCCAAACAGCCGAATTTCACATCATCGACCTCTCCGATGAAGACGATCGCGGTAGTCACTGGTCAAGCATGACCCTCAATTTCCGTGAAGCCTTCTCAACCTATTTCCCAATCACGATCGCCAAAGACTTCGCCGACAGCGATC
Source organism: Cyanobacteriota bacterium (assembly GCA_025356295.1). GTDB lineage: Bacteria > Cyanobacteriota > Cyanobacteriia > Pseudanabaenales > Pseudanabaenaceae > Pseudanabaena. Next base: position 27,156 of record JANXUJ010000224.1, on the reverse strand, counting down.
GCCAAATCAGCAAGGCAAATACCACCCTCCAAAATATTAGTGCCGAATTCGATCGCCGTAAGCAATTGCGCGAAGCCGATCCCGATATGACTAATTTTGGTGCTTCGATCTTTTTTGTGGCAGCGATCGGTACATTAGAACGCCTCAATAGCTTGCGCCCCACCGTTGACAATCGCGGTAATCCCGATATGTCCGATGATGCGAAGAAATTACTAGAAATTTCCTCTCAAGGTGCAGAGCTTGGCATTCATCTAATTCTCTGGGTAGAAGGCATCAAAACCTTAAACCAACTATTCGCAGGCAAAGAGCGCATTTCTCTGAGCAATTTTGACCTACGCATTGGCTTAACCATGCCCACCGATGACTCCCGCGCTCTATTCAATGAAACCTTAGCCGACAATCTCACCAAACTACGCGCCTATTTCAAAGATGAAGCCGCCGCCGCCAATTTGGAGAAATTTAAGCCCTATGCCGTGCCAACCAAAGAGGAGTTTGCAGCTTATGCAAATTATCTAGAACAGAAGCAGATGTAAGGATAAGCGGCGCTTATCCTTACTATTATTATTAAATTAACAGGAGAATCTTATGGCAAGAGATATAGATGTCAACATTGATGAACTAAGCCGATTTATCGATGTCTTAGGCAACTTCCAAAGACAAGTCGGTGATGAGTTTAAGGAGTTAGAAGCCAAATGGAAAAAGTGCGACGAATCTTGGCAAGGCGAATCTAAAGAACGCTTTACCAAAGAATTTGAAGAAACCGCAAAAACAACTCAATCTGCTCTTGACGCTGGTGATGATGCGAAGAAATGGCTAGAGCGTTTTCTAGAAATTGTCGAAGAATTTGAAAGGAATTAAAGCATTTAGGCGTTAGTACAGGATAAAAAATATGTAAATTTGTAGGGGCAGAGCATTACCGAATTGAAGTTGTCTGCAAATTCAATTCGGTAATGCTCTGCCCTAGACCTCTAAACATTTACCAAAACCCTCCGCCGCAGTCACAATTTATGAGCGATTTGCATCAAGGGTTCAGCATTTGCGGACAGAGATTTGGTAGATTTGGCAAGATAATGGCGCAAATGCTAAACCCCTACAAATCCTTATCTAACAATCAATATCGACATCTACATCAATCCATCAAATATAACCAAAGGAGAAAATCATGGCAGCACAAACTACATTTGATCTTGATGATGCAAAGGAATTACTCAAGCAACTGGAAAACTTTTATGAAGCAATGAAACAAGACTGGTCAAGGGTGGAAAATCAATGGGCAAACCTGCGATCGTGTTGGCATGATGACCAGTACCAAACCTTTGAGCCACTTTACGAAAAATTAACCGCAACCCACAAAGACAGCCAAAAGGAAACCGAAGAATATATTTCCTTCATGCGTGAACAAATTCGCATTGACGAAAAGCGCAAAGATCGCCTGAAAGGGCTAAAAGGAGCGTAGACTATGGCAGTACAAACTCAGTTTGATATTGAAGATGCAAAAGAACTATCGCGGCAATTTGAAAATCTGCGAGATACATTAAATCAAGAATTTAGCCGCTTAATGAACCAATGGCATAATCTTGAATCAACATGGCGTGACGATCAATATTCAGACTTTGTGCATGATTTTTGGGATAGATTTTTAGATGACACTAAATCCTCAATCAAAAATTATGAAGAGATAAGTGAGTATATTGATAGAAAAATTCAAATCGCTGAACTAGTTTATGGATTAGGAGCAATTTCTGAAATTCTCACTGGCAACTTGCCGATTCAAATGGGAAGTAATAATTCTGCTTCGGCAAGTGTTCCATCTTCTCCAAATAGTCCTAAAGCTGCCAATGATTTACCAGTAGAGAATCTTGCTAATGGCATTAATGGCATCTTCGATCAAGCGATCGCTGGCTTACGAAAAGGTACAGCAAGCGGCATGATTTTCACTACAATGTTCTTTGGTGGCTTGATAAAAAATTATGACGAGATTATTGCACCAGCGATCGCTGTTTACGATGAAATGATTGCCAAAAATCCTAACCTGCCCGAAGATTCTGCTCCAAAAGTAATTACAGACATTTCTGATGATCTTAAAAAAGCGATCGGGATTGATTCTCCCTTTGATCAGCTTGATGCTTGGCAACAAGTTGAAGAGGAAAAGTATAGAAAAGAATACGAGAGAGAACGTGATTTGCCAGAGCAACCGACAGTAACAGGTGGAAAATAATTGTTAGGAGAGGGGGCATGAACTGCCCAGTACTTTCAGGTACGTTAATTGGTGACGATCGCATCAAGTGGCACATCCCAAATATCGTTGGGAATTTTGTCTAGATAAAATTTATCAAAAATAATTCCTGCCTTAACGCCTGTAGAATTCGGCAGCCAGCGATCATAAAAGCCGCCGCCATAACCGAGTCGATAACCTCGGCGATCGCAAGCCACCGCAGGAATCAAAATTAGATCAATATTCTCTAAATCTATGAGCGATAGATCATCTCGTGGTTCAAGAATGCCAAAAGTTCCTGATCTCATATTGTTTGCAAAATCTGCGATCGCCACTTGATGCCAAATCAAATCTTTTTTGACACAGCGCGAGAAGCCCCAATTCTTGTCAGGAAAGCTATGCCAAAGTGAACTCAAATCTGGTTCTTGGCGAAAACTGGTGAAGGCTAAAATAGTTTGCGCTTCTTGGAAAACTTGCCAATTTAAGAGGCGATCGCAAAGCATTTGACTTTTTTGTTGCCAACTCTCATGCGAAATATGAAGGCGATGAGCAAGTAGTGTTTGTCTAAGTTGCTTTTTAGATTTTTGTTTGCCTTGCATAAAATTTGCTTTGGAGAGCCTAATATATTTGCCAAAAGAAAGGGGGCGCGAAGCGCCCCCTTTCTTTTGGGTTTTTTATTTAAAGAGCAGCAGCTAAATTCAACTCATTAGTTTCTAAAATCTGTTGTAACTCTTCGGCATCAACAGTCTCACGTTCAACAAGATCGTGAGCAATCTTATCGAGAATATGGCGGTTATCAATGAGAAGTTGCTTGGCGCGGCGGTAAGCATCAGCTACCAAAATGCCAACTTCATCATCAATAGTCGCTGCCGTTTCTTCAGAAAAATCACGCTCGGCAGCGATGTCACGACCGAGAAACATATTTCCACTGGAACGACCAAGTGCAACAGGTCCAAGCTTATCACTCATCCCAAAACGCATCACCATTTGACGAGCGATCGCCGCAACTTGTTGAAGGTCGCTTGATGCACCTGTGGTCACTTCCTCTGCACCAAAGACAATCTCTTCAGCGATACGTCCACCCAGAGCAACTGCCATTTGATTTTGCAAATAAGCTCTGCTTTGCATCCGCTCTTCAGTTGGCAAAAACCATGTCAGACCACCCGCGCGACCACGAGGAATGATCGTTACTTTTTGGATGGCATCATAGTCGGGCATCAATGCGCCAACTAAGGCGTGACCCGCTTCATGATAAGCAACTAATTCTTTGCGCTTTTCGCTCATGACGCGATCTTTTTTCTCTGGACCAACCAAGACGCGATCAACAGCATCATTGATTTCGTCCATTGATATCTCAGTCAAATTACGGCGAGCTGCTAAGATTGCGGCCTCGTTCAATAAGTTGGAGAGGTCAGCACCTGTAAATCCAGGGGTACGGCGAGCAATCTTCTCAAGATCAACATCCTTAGATAATGTCTTACCGCGTGCATGAACGCCGAGAATTTCTAAACGACCTGAAAAATCGGGACGATCAACGACAACTTGGCGATCGAAACGACCTGGACGTAAAAGAGCTGCATCAAGTACATCAGGGCGGTTAGTTGCGGCGACAATAATAATGCCTGTATTCCCTTCAAAGCCATCCATTTCGGTTAGCAATTGATTGAGAGTTTGCTCGCGCTCATCGTTACCGCCACCCAGTCCAGCGCCACGTTGACGACCGACTGCATCGATTTCATCGATAAATACAATACAAGGAGCGTTAGCTTTGGCTTGCTCGAATAGGTCACGCACACGCGATGCACCGACCCCAACAAACATTTCCACAAACTCTGAACCAGAGATACTGAAAAATGGAACGCCTGCTTCACCCGCAACAGCACGAGCTAATAAGGTTTTACCAGTACCTGGAGGACCAACTAGCAATACGCCTTTAGGGATTTTTGCGCCGACCGCTGTGAAGCGATCAGGATTTTTGAGGAAGTCTACGACTTCGGTGAGTTCAAATTTGGCTTGCTCAATACCTGCGACATCGGCAAATGTGACCTGTGTTTGAGGCTCCATCTGCACGCGAGCGCGAGACTTACCAAAGTTCATAGCTTGGTTGCCAGGTCCTGATTGGGCGCGGCGTAGTAAGAAAAACAGACCGACTAGAAGCAGGATTGGCAGAACTAAACTGCTCAAAGTTTGAATTAATGCGCCATCGGTGCGGCGAGGGGCGACATCTAGCTCAACGTTATTATCTCTAAGGGTTTTGATAAAATCAGGATCGTTGGGTAAGTTGACACGGACTTTTTTCTTGCCTTCGGGTCCACCTGGTACAGTTGCTTCGGCAAAGGTGCGATCGGGGCTAAGTGTGATTCGAGAAACGCCTGTTGGCTTTTTCCTGACTTCTTCGAGCAACTTACTGTAGCGCCATTCGGTCTGAGGGGCGGGCTGACTATCAAGCAGGGTTGTTCCTAAGGTGATGACGACAATGCCAAGCAGTGCGTATAAACCAAAATTTTTCCACTTTTTATTGTTATTGTCGTTTTTATTGCTGCTTTTCACTACTACGCTCCGTCTATAAAAGTGTTCTTAGATGATTTTGCCAAGAACGAATGATTTAATTAATTAATCTTAACGCAAGCCGTCTAGTATCTGGCTATGCCAGCTCAGAATCTCTCTTTGGGTTTAGCATCAAAAAGTATAAGGCGGTGCTCCGCGCCGCCTTATACTTTTTTGGTTTTATGCTTTAACAAAAATGGCGATATTTATGTATTAGAAATCATGTGAAGCTGCAAGCTTTTGCTAATGCTTTTTGCAAAAGCTCTTGATAGCCTTGATCGCCAATTTCATAGGCTCCAAATCTGGCTAAATGTGGATTCATTAACTGAGCGTCAAATAAACCATAGCCACGCGATCGCAAATGCTCGACCAATTTCACCATCGCTACCTTTGATCCTTCAGGAATATTAAAGAACATCGACTCACCGATAAATATCCCTTTAATGGCGATCCCTAAAATTCCGCCTGCTAAGTGATCGCCCTGCCATGTCTCAAAGCTATGCGCCCAACCAGCTGCGTGGAGATTGGTGTAAAGCGATCGCAGTTCTTTAGATATCCATGTGGTTTCGCGATCGGCGCAACCTGTGACTACTTGGTCAAATGCAGTATCGATCCTGATTTCAAAGCGATTCTGATTGATCACGCGTTGCAAAGATTTAGGATAGCGAAAGCGATCGTCAAGGGGGATCAGTGTGCGCTCATTGGTGTAGTACCACTCGATCGGCCGCCCATCACCTTCTGACATCAAAAAATAGCCTTGTGTGTAGCCCTCGATTACGCTGCGGATATTGAATTTTTCCACGAATAGGCTTTCCACGAATAAATATTTAACTTGCAATTAGTTATTCCAAAAAGTATAGGGGGCGCAAAGCACCCCCTATACTTTTTGGGTAAGAGTTGTTTGTGAACTACTAGAGGTTGATGCTACGCATACAACACTGGCTTCCTGATTCATTGGGATGAGCTTTCTATACCGAGATATAGCGAGTCTTACCGTCCCTCCACAGGCAGGAGTCCTAGTTCCTAAGACCTATATTTTTTCTTGCAACACGTCCCTTTTAGCTTGGTTTTCGCTTTGGGAGTTAGCGGTCAAGGCAACCGTATTTTATCACGGATTCGCTATCGCTCAATTTGTTTGCGGGCTGCGCTTTCCCACAGCGTCACTCATCCTGTAAACGGATAGGGTGCGGGACTTCCCACTCATATCAGTTAAATAAGCTGACTCCGTCTAAATATACATATTTTGCAAGACATTGGTCATCAAGGGGATCGCTTAATATTTTCTTTACAGTTAGTTTTAATTATGATGAGGTGCTGAGTACGGAAACACGCACTGATTTGTGAGGTAGAACCGACCCGTCTAAAAAGCTAGACCCTCTAAAATGTCTATTACATAGATATCTATTTTACATAAATATTCGTTTAAATATCAGGAGTTAACTAGCGATGCAACCAACTAATCCTAATCAATTTACTGAAAAAGCATTCGCGGCGATCGCTAGAACACCTGATGTGGTCAAGGCAGCCCAACAACAACAAATTGAACCCGAACATTTACTTAAGGCTTTGCTAGAAGAAGAAGGACTAGCGGCAAGCATTTTTAGTAAGGCGGGAATCAGTGTGCAGCGTTTGCGCGATCGCACTGATGAGTTTATTAATCGTCAGCCGAAAGTATCAAGCTCAGATAGTGCTGTGTATTTAAGTAAAAATTTAGATACATTGCTAGATCGCGCTGAAAAAGAACGAAAAAGCTTCGGCGATGATTTTATTTCGATCGAACATATTCTTTTGCCCTACTGCAAAGACGATCGCTTCGGTAAGCCGCTGTACCAAGAAATGGGACTCGATGAAGCAAAACTGCGTAATATTATTCAGGAAGTCCGAGGCAAGCAAAAAGTGACTGATCAATCTCCTGAAAATAGATATGAAGCGCTGACTAAATATGGTCGCGATCTGACTGAGCTAGCACGCGAGGGCAAACTTGATCCTGTAATTGGACGCGATGATGAAATTCGCCGTACGATCCAGATTTTGTCACGCCGCACTAAAAATAATCCTGTATTGATCGGTGAGCCAGGGGTCGGCAAAACTGCGATCGCTGAAGGTTTGGCGCAACGCATTCTCAGTGGTGATGTACCCGAATCGCTCAAAGGGCGTAAGCTAATTGCCCTCGATATGGGTGCATTGATCGCTGGGGCAAAGTATCGCGGCGAATTTGAAGAGCGGCTCAAGGCAGTTCTCAAAGAAGTTACCGAGTCAAATGGCAAGTTTATTCTATTTATCGATGAGATACATACGGTCGTTGGTGCAGGCGCAACTCAAGGCTCAATGGATGCCAGCAATCTGCTCAAACCGATGCTCGCTCGCGGTGAATTGCGTTGTATCGGTGCGACTACGCTGGACGAATATCGTAAATATATAGAGAAAGATGCGGCTCTCGAACGCCGCTTCCAGCAAGTTTATGTCGATCAACCGAATGTCGAAGATACGATCTCGATTTTACGCGGGCTTCGCGATCGCTATGAATTGCATCATGGGGTCAAAATTTCGGACACTGCCTTAGTTGCGGCGGCGACTCTTTCCAATCGCTATATTAGCGATCGCTTTTTGCCTGATAAAGCGATCGATTTAGTTGATGAATCTGCGGCGAAACTAAAAATGGAAATCACTTCGCAGCCTGAAGCCCTTGATGAAATCAATCGCAAAGTAATTCAGCTTGAAATGGAATGTCTGTCGCTGAAAAAGGAAACCGATCGCGAATCTCTAGAGCGTCTCGAAAAGTTACATAAAGAACTCGGTGACTTGAAAGAAGAACAAACCACGCTTAAAGCTCAATGGGAAGCAGAAAAAGGCGTGATTGATAATATTCGTAAGCTCAAAGAAAGTATCGAACAGGTGAATGTGGAAATCCAGCAAGCTGAGCGTGATTATGACCTTAGCAAAGCTGCTGAACTCAAGTATGGCAAGCTCACTGATTTACAACGTCAACTAGAACTTGCTGAAGCAAACCTTAAAGAAGCGCAAACTTCAGGGCGATCGCTATTGCGTCAAGAAGTAACTGAAGAAGACATTGCCGAGATCATCTCCAAATGGTCAGGTATTCCCATCAGCAAGCTGGTCGAATCTGAAAAAGAAAAGCTCTTGCAACTCGAAGATGTCCTGCACGATCGCGTGATTGGACAGGAAGAAGCAGTCACCGCGATCGCTGATGCGATCCAGCGCTCCAGAGCAGGGCTGGCTGATCCTAATCGCCCGATTGCTAGCTTTATCTTTTTAGGTCCAACAGGTGTCGGCAAAACAGAGCTTGCTAAAGCTCTCGCCGCTTATCTATTTGACACAGAAGAATCAATGGTGCGGATCGATATGTCGGAATATATGGAGAAGCATAGCGTATCGCGGTTAGTGGGTGCGCCCCCTGGATACGTTGGCTATGAAGAAGGCGGTCAACTTACCGAAGCAGTTCGCCGCCGTCCCTACGCCGTGATTTTATTTGATGAAATCGAAAAAGCCCATCCTGATGTATTTAACATCATGCTGCAAATCCTTGATGATGGTCGCGTGACTGACTCTCAAGGTCGCACGGTTGACTTTAAAAATTCAATCATCATCATGACTAGCAACGTGGGTTCGCAATATATTCTCGATATCGCAGGAGATGACTCTAAATATGAAGAAATGCGCGATCGGGTAATGGAAGCCATGCGGTCAAGTTTTCGCCCAGAGTTCCTGAATCGCATTGATGAAATCGTGATCTTCCATGCCCTGCGCCGCGATGAGTTACGCCGCATTGTCAAGTTACAAATCAAACGATTAGAAAAACGCCTAAGCGATCGCCGTATAACTTTAAAACTTTCTGATGCGGCTCTCGACTTCATCGCTGAAGTTGGATATGACCCTGTCTATGGAGCGCGTCCACTCAAGCGGATTATTCAACGTCAACTCGAAACTCAAATCGCAAAGGGAATCTTGCGCGGTGACTATGCTGATGGCGACACCATTTTTGTCGATATCGAAAATGAACGCCTTGCTTTCAAAAGGCTTTCCGCAGACTTGATATCGCTGTCTTGATTTAAGCGACTTAGCTGGCAGGATCATCATCCATATCCACAATCTGTCCATGAAAAAGCTCAGCCATATTTTTAATAATCATATCTTCTTGCGACATACCAACATAACCTTTAGGCTCGTTAGTATCTAGCTTATTAATATCTGGCTTAACTGGGCTTGGAGGTGTCACAGGAGAAGGACTAGAAATAGATTGACTTATCGGGCTTGAATAAGTTAGAGGCGATGGTGCGATCGCAGGTGAAGCCGCAAGAGGCGAATTAACTGGTGCTTCTTGATTGACTTGTTCAGTAGCAGCGACAAATTTAAACATCACTTTAATCGGCCGCTGCAAAAGCTTAGAACAAGCATCTTCTATCTCATTTCGCTTCTGCACCGCAATATTTCGAGTTGTCTCATCACGCTTACCACCTAAGCCAACTTTGACGCTATTAGTATCAATTTCAATAAAATGCGCTTCCATTTGCATAAAAATTGCCCTTGTTGGTGATGGCAACATCGGTAAAATACCTTGCCATAACTGCACCAAATCATAACCAACTGAGGCAAAGGTCTCCAAGTCCTCATTTCCTAAAGGAATTGGAGTCTCATCAATACTTGCTATGTGAGGATTTGCTATGTGAGGATTTGCTAGATGAGAAGTTGCTGGCGGTGCGATCGCCTCTTGCTTTGGTGGTAATGCAACTTGTTTAGGTACTTGTGGTATGAATTGTGGCGTGGGATTAGAACGAGATAGTATCTGAGGGTTAGCTGGTGCGATCGCACCCATTGCCGAAGGCAACAAACCCATCAGCGTTACTTCCAACCACAAGCGAGGCTGAGTAGTGTTGCGAATCTGTAGCTCAGCCGCTCGCAACTGTTGTTGACCAGCCAAAATATTAGGAGTTAATAAACCCTGAGCAAGGTGAATTAATCGCTCCCAACCCGCACTGGTCATTGCCACAAGGTCACTGCGATCGCTAGCTGTTTTCGCAATCAACAAATCACGATACATATTTGCTAAGTTCTGCAATACGATCAAAGGCTCACGACCCCGATCCATAATCCTGCGAACATAATCAATTAGTTGCGTAGAATGATCAGCCGCGATCGCCTCAACCAGTGACAATAAATCTTGTTCTGGCACTGAACCCACTAATTCCCAAACCGCCTCAATCGTAATCTCTCCATCCAATAAGCTTAACTGATCGAGCAACGACTCGGCATCTCGCAGCCCGCCCTGAGCAATCTGAGAAACTAAAGTAATCGCTTCTGTATGAATATTAATATGCTCATTTGCAGCGATCTTCCCTAAATGCTTCACCATCGCATCAAGTGGAATCCGCCGAAAGTCAAAACGCTGACAACGCGAAATAATTGTTGGTAATACGCGCTGTGGATCAGTCGTAGCAAGAATAAAAGTTACGCGATCGGGCGGCTCTTCTAAAGTCTTAAGCAGCGCATTAAATGCTGCGGTGCTTAACATATGACATTCGTCAATTATATAAACCTTAAACCGAGCTTTTACAGGCGCAAACTGGGCGCGTTCGATTAGTTCCCGAATATTATCAACACCTGTATTGCTTGCCGCATCAATTTCTGTAATATCTAGGGCATTACCATTAGCGATACTCAGGCATAGCTCGCATTTGCCGCAAGGATGAGGAGTTGGATTGTCAGAGCTTAGGCAATTAAGAGACTTTGCCATGATCCGAGCGCTTGATGTTTTGCCAGTACCTCTCGCTCCTGTAAATAAATATGCGGGTGCGATCCGCTTTGTGTTTAGCGCGTTTGATAGTGTATGCGCGATCGCCTCTTGTCCAACTAGGTCAGCAAAGATTTGGGGACGATATTTATGATGCAGCGGCTCATAGCCCATATTGTAAATACGATGATGCTCATGCACTTCTGGTCAAATATAACACTCTTAATTGAGTAATTATTTTTGGGTATGAGAGGCGTATTCTCCGCCTCTCATTAATCTCGGCTAAATTCGCTCTGATAGCTTTAGCCAGCGCTCAGTTGATTTGTCGATCGCCTGATTCAACTCAGCAAGGCGATCGCTCAATTTCTGCACCTCGGTATGACCACTGGGCGGATTGTGATAGAGCTTCTTCTCGATCTGAGTTTTTTCTGCTTCCAATTGAGGAATTTTTAGCTCAAGCTCTTCATACTCGCGCTTCTCTTTAAAAGATGCTTTAGAGGGCTTTTTCGCTTCCACTTTTGGCTGTTGGACTTCGGGAGCAAATGCCTTGACATTGCTAGACTTCTGCTCTTTTGTGCCATTAGCTTCTTGCTCTGCTTCGTCTTTTTTATGCTCCAAGTAAATAGAATAGTTCCCTGGGTATAAACGAACTTCGCCTTCTACCTCAAACGAAAAAACCATGTCCACCGTACGATCGAGAAAGTAGCGATCGTGGGAGACCACGATTACGCAGCCATTGAAATCTTCGAGATATTCTTCTAATACAGCGAGAGTTTGCACATCAAGATCGTTAGTCGGTTCATCTAAAATCAAGACATTGGGAGCCGCCATCAGCACTTTGAGAAGGAATAAGCGCCGCTTCTCACCACCCGAAAGTTTGTTGATCGGCGCATATTGTTGATTACCCGGAAATAGGAATCGCTCTAGCATTTGCGAAGCGGTAATTACGCTGCCATCAGAGGTTTTGACTAGCTCAGAGACGTTTTTGAGATACTCGATCACGCGCAAGTCGCCATTTTCAGCTAAGTCATCGGAATGTTGATCGAAGTAACCAAAATGGATAGTTGTGCCGATTTCGACAGTTCCTTCATCTGGTGGCAACTTGCCGATGATCATGTTCATCAGCGTTGATTTGCCAGCGCCATTTGCACCGATGATGCCGATGCGATCTTCGGGAGTAAAGTTGTAAGAAAAGTCTTTGATCAGAGTGCGATCGCCATAAGATTTGCCAACGCGATCAAGCTCAACGACTTTTTTGCCGATCCGCCGTCCTGAGGTGGTGATATCGACTTTGGCATTAGCTTGTTTAAATTCGGTTGCTTGTAGAGCATGAGCGCGATCAATGCGTGCCTTTTGCTTAGTGCTGCGTGCTTTAGGACCTTTTTTTAGCCATTCTAATTCACGGCGCAATAGCCCTGAATGTTTGCGTTGAGTACTAGCAGCTGAGTCTTCAGCTTCAGCTTTTTTCTCTAAATAATAGGAATAATTTCCTGAATAGTTAAACAAATCGCCGCGATCAATTTCGATAATGCGATTGGTGACTTTATCAAGAAAATAGCGATCGTGGGTGATTAGCAATAATGCGCCACGATAGCGATTGAGATAGCTTTGTAGCCATTCCACTGAGAGTGCATCAAGATGGTTGGTTGGCTCATCCATCAGCAAAACATCAGGAGATGAGAGCAATGCGGAAGCGATCGCGATTCGTTTACGATATCCACCTGAGAGGCTGCCGATTTTTGCTTCTAAGTCATCAACACCCAACTTAGTTAAGATAATTTTGGCATTAGTTTCCAAATCCCAAGCATCCAGTAAATCCATACGCTCGGATACGCTAGATAACCTTGCTAATAGAATATTTTGGTCACCATGTCCATGAGATAACTGATCAGATATTTCTTCATATTCCTTGACTAGCGTCATCTGCTCGCCGCTATCAGCAAACACTTGCTCTAAAACTGTGAGTTCTTCGTTTAAGTCTGGCTGCTGCGGTAAATAGATGATTTTGGCGCTAGAGTTTACCCATAAGTCGCCACTATCAAAGGTTTCTAATCTGGCAATCATTTTTAGTAAGGTCGATTTGCCCGAGCCATTTGTGCCGATCAGTCCAACTTTGTCACCTTCATCAAGGCTAAAACTCGCATCTTTGAGGATTTCTTTAATGCCAAAATCTTTTTTGAGCGATCGCAGTGTAAAAAGTGCCATGCCTTCTCATTTATTAGCTAACATAGAACGCTGTCTCACCTTTAGTGAGCTTGCATTCTTTAGTCTAGTTTAGCGCCATTGTTTGGAACTATGAGAAAGCTATATTTTTTATTGCCTGGAACCACAAATAAATTTGCCTGTGGCGGGCTATGGGCGGAGCTAAAAACGCTGAAATTATTGCAGCAGGTTTGTCCTGCGGAGGTGGTAACTTATCGTCAACGCGAGAAGGATCATCTATGGCTAGATGATCTGTTAACTGCAAACAACACATCTCACGCTTTAGATGATGCGATTTTTGTGATGAGTTGGGGCTTTGATGTGGCTAAGCTTGCCCCAAAGTTAAAATCTTTTAATGCGGTTTATCATGCTCATAGCGCGGGATATGGGTTTGATTTACCTGCTAATGTACCGATTATCACAGTCAGTCGCAATACACTTGGCTATTGGGGGCAGCGATCGCCTCACTCGCTAATTTATTATTTACCAAATGAGATTTCTGACCAATTTCAAAATCAAAACCGCGATCGCGATATTGATGTGTTAGTGCAGTCTCGCAAATCTTCTAGTTATTTAATGAAACAATTAATTCCTGCTTTGCAAGAACGTTGTCAAGTCAGAGTCATTGATAGCTATGTCGAGGATTTAGAAGCATTATTTAATCGTGCCAAAGTTTATTTATATGATTCCGCAGAATATTGGGCGGTGCAAGGAGTAAGCGAGGGATTTGGACTGCAACCGATGGAAGCTTTGGCTTGCGGTTGTCAAGTTTTTTCAAGTGTCAATCATGGTCTATCGGATTACTTAGACCCTGCTTTTAACTGTTACAAGATCGCAGGATATTCTAAAGGCTTTGATTTACAACGTATCCTCAATGTTATTTACAGCAATAAAAAATTAGATTTACCATCAAAACTATTAGAAGAATATCGGGCTGAAAATATTACTTGGCGATCGCAAATAATACTGGAAGAGCTAAACGAATTTTTTGATCACAAACAATTATATTTGAGCGACATTCCAGAATTAAGTCATTGGCAAATCATGAAACTGCGATCGCAAAGAGTATTTGCGAAACTCAAAAAGAAATTCACAAGCTAAAAAAGCGGCGCTTTTCTAGCTTGTGACGAGTCCTGTTAATGGCGAACTAGCACTCGCATAAGCCTTAATAGGAATGCGCCCTGATAAATATGCAATACGCCCTGACTCAGTTGCCATGCCCATTGCCCGCCCCATCGCGACTGGGTTACGCGCACAGGCGATCGCTGTATTAATCAATAGAGCATCAGCACCCATCTCCATCGCCGCCGCCGCTTCGCTTGGTACACCGATCCCCGCATCGACCACGACTGGGATTTTTGACTCCTCAATGATAATTGCAATATTTGCCGCGTTATTAATCCCTTGTCCTGAACCAATCGGCGATCCGAGCGGCATCACGGTCACACAACCGATTTCTTCAAGGGTTTTCGCTAAGCGTGGATCAGCGTTGATATAAGGCAATACTGCAAAACCTTCTTTAACCAATTGTTCGGCGGCTCTGCAAGTTCCCAGCGGATCGGGTAATAAATATTTGAGATCGGGAATTACTTCGAGCTTGACAAAATTATTATCTTCTTGCCCCAAAATTTTTGCCATCTCGCGCCCCAATCTCGCCACGCGCACAGCTTCCTCAGCAGTCTGGCAGCCAGCCGTATTCGGCAATAACCAATATTTAGTCCAGTCGATCGCTTCACCGAGTCCTTCATGTCCCACCGCATTTGTCTGCACACGCCGCACTGCTACGGTGACAATTTCGCAGCCACTAGCCTCAAGAGCCTGACGCATCGTTTCAAAGTTAGTATATTTACCTGAGCCAGTCATCAGGCGCGATCGGAACTTGCGCCCCGCGATTTCAAGTACATCATCAGAGTGCTGGTCAGCAGACAAATCGGTAGAAGTAAGAGCAAACGAATTAGCGATCATAATATTGAGGCTTATTTTGCGGTTTCAGGGCGCAGTTTTTTACTAAGATACTTAAGATACTTTAGTGTCTTCTGTAATATCTCAAATTTTCCGTAGTATTCCTATAGCAAGTAGCAATTTAGTTTCATGGCTAACCTCAAATCCATCCGCGATCGCATCGGTACTGTTAAGAATACGCGCAAGATTACTGAAGCAATGCGTCTTGTCGCCGCTGCAAAAGTCAGACGCGCTCAGCAGCAAGTTATGGCAACCCGTCCGTTTGCCGATCGCCTCGCTCAAGTCCTCTATCGTCTCCAGCAGCGCATTGCCTTCGAGGATGTCAGCCTGCCCTTACTCGAACAGCGTCCTGTAAAAACTGTCGGTCTTCTGGTAATTTCAGGCGATCGCGGACTTTGTGGTGGCTATAATTCAACAATTATCCGCCGCGCCGAAGCTCGCGCTAAAGAACTAAAAGAACAAGGTATTAATTACACCTTTATTTTAGTCGGTCGCAAAGCTGCACAATACTTTGCCCGCCGCGATCAACCGATCGCGGCCAAGTTTGTCAATGTCAATCAGATTCCTAACGCGACTGAAGCCAATGCGATCGGCGATGAAATCACTTCCGCATTTTTGGGCGGTGTAATTGATCGCGTTGAGTTGATTTACACCCGTTTTGTCTCCTTGATTAGCTCTCGCCCTGTGATCCAAACTCTATTACCCCTTGAACCACAAGGTTTAGAGCCACAAGATGACGAAATTTTCCGTTTAATCACTCGCGGCGGCAAGTTCCAAGTCGAGCGTGAAAAGCGTGAAATTACGATCAAAGATTTGCCCAAAGAACTAATCTTTGAACAAAGTCCTGAACAAATCCTCGAAGCTCTGCTCCCTCTCTATCTGAGCAATCAGATTTTGCGCGCATTGCAAGAATCAGTAGCCAGCGAACTCGCGGCACGGATGACTGCCATGAACAACGCGACCGAAAATGCAGGTGACTTGATCAAGTCGCTAACTTTGCAGTACAACAAAGCGCGTCAAGCCGCAATTACTCAAGAAATCCTTGAAGTAGTCGGTGGCGCAGCCGCGTTAACTTAAACAAAAAAGGCGGCGCATCGCGCCGCCTTTTTTATTTCACACAACAGACAGAGGTGATCATTTTAAGTATTCTAAAATCTCCATAGTTTAAAAATTTAAAAATTACTTAATAAAAATATAGAGATGAAAAACAAGCGCTTATTTATTGTTTCTGGAGTCTTTTTCGTCATTGGGCTGTTTAGTGTTAATCTATCCCGCAGTGTTGTATGTGTCCTTGTAACTGATCCTGAACTTGCTAAACTTGCACCTGGAATCCCAACCAATAGGGGTGAAGAACGAGCCTGTATTCTTAGGGATAATCTATTAGTAGCAAAGCCAACCAAACTATACGAGGGAATAGCTAGTTTAATTGATATTTCACCTTGGATAATGTTTGGAATAAGTGGGCTTAATTTAATTGCAGCCTTTACTAACGAGGAGAAAAAAGATTAGTTTTTGGATTATATACATTATTAATTCATGAATCAATATGGCTTACAGTGACTTCAATTTATCCCGCGCTAGAGAGATTTTTGGGCTGGTTATTGAAGAACCAAAAAGTATTTTCCTTAACATTAAACTCACGAGCGCTAGTGATTACTTACTAACATCACTGGATGAAAATCTTGCACTAGCAACAGCAATCAACACTGAAAAAGCAAGATCGGAAATGGTGATTGCGCCTGTACTTTTGGAAGTACATATTCTTAAAAACATAAAAACCAGAAACATAAAAAACCAGAAAATAGAGACATTCCATTTTCTGGTTTTAAATCAATTAATTTTGATCCAAAGCACTATTTGTCAGAAGCAGGACTAACTTGCTCTTTAAAAGATTTGCCAGCAGAGAATGCAGGTACTTTAGTCGCAGGGATTTCCATCTTTTCACCAGTTTTAGGGTTACGACCTTCTCTGGCTTTGCGATCGCGTGCTTCAAATGAGCCGAAGCCAACCAAAGTTACTTTATCGCCACCTGCTACAGTGTCGATGATCACTTCAAGAGTTGCAGAGAGAACTTCATCAGCCGTCTTTTTGTTGACGGACACGCCCTTCTCGGCAGTCTTTTTGGAAATAGCATCAACTAGTTCACCTTTATTCATAGGTATCCCCTTTTATAAGTAAATATTTGAGTATGAGTTGGATATCAAAGCAATACCAGTGCGATCGCTTTTCGCGAAAGTCGCACTGAATATGACTTCTGATTGCTTATTCTAATAGCAACTTACCACTTGTGTATATACCAAACGGTTAATTTATATGGATTTGAGCAGTTTTTTCTAATTACTTATTGCCCTAATTCTTTGCTAAATCGCTAGAAAGCTCTGCTAGCAATGGTTTTGAGATTATACCTTTCAGAGAAAGTATTGTAAGGTATACAGGGTAAGCACTTCACAAAAGTTCAAGTTTCCCTAAAAAATAGAGAGGAAAAGGTGGCGCGTAGCTCCGCCTTTCCTCCTTAGAGCTTATAGCCGTATGGCAATTGCTATACTTCGTAATATCTCCGCAATCAAACTTTGCAATTCTATCCGCAATTTTAAAATATGCAGTCATCTACGCCAGCTAATACTTCTGGGCTATCTCGTCAATCTCCCTTAATAATTGCGCCATTTTTTCTTTGGGGAACCGCGATGGTGGTGATGAAAGCTTTGCTGCCACAGACAAGTCCTATGTTTATGGCGGCTATGCGCTTGATACCCGCAGGAATATTACTGATTTTAGGGGCGGCTTATTTTGGCAAGCATCAACCAAAGGGTTGGCAAGCTTGGCTATGGATTAGCTTGTTTGGGTTAGTAGACGGCACAATGTTTCAAGGTTTTTTGGCTCAAGGTTTGGTGCGTACCAATGCAGGGCTTGGCTCTTTACTGATTGACTCGCAGCCTCTTGCTGTTGCCGTTCTGGCAGCGATTTTATATAAGGAAAAAATTGGAATTTGGGCTGCTTTGGGTTTGTTATTGGGAGTATTGGGAATTGGGTTGATTGGCTTGCCTTCTGAATTAATCACGGCTTTATTAGCAGGAGATTTTGCGGCAATTTTACAGTCGGGAGTATTTACAGTCGGTGAGTGGTTTATGTTGGGTGCATCATTGTCGATGGCGATCGGCACGATTTTGATTCGTCCTGTGGTGCGCTATGCCGATCCTGTGATGGCGACAGGTTGGCATATGATTATTGGGGGATTGCCTTTATTATTTTTGTCAACGCAGATAGAGCAGAACCAATGGCAAGATTTGAGTGCTTGGGGTTGGCTAGGTATGGCATATATGGCGATTATGGGTAGCGCGATCGCTTATGGATTATTTTTCTTGTTTGCCTCTTCGGGCAGTCTGACCACACTCAGCGCCTTGACCTTCTCGACACCTGTATTTGCACTCATATTTAGCGGTTTATTTTTAGATGAAAATCTTACTCTAGTGCAATGGCTTGGCGTGATATTGACTTTGAGTAGTATTTATCTTGTTAGTATGCGCGGAGCAGGACAAAGTGATCATCAAGAAGTTGCTGCTGTCATGCTGTCTGCATCTGATCAAGTTGTGGTTAGTGCTGTCCTACCAATTTTGCAACAGCCTGTAAATGAATCGGTAGTTAAAGAATAAACCTATGCCCACTTTATATACGGCAATTACAAATCATGGTTTTGGTCATGCGACTCGGACTGCATCTGTCCTCGCTGATCTACAACGGCGATCGCCTGATATCAAATTGATTATTGCGACCACGGCTCCGCGTTGGTTGTTAGAAGAATATATCGAAGGTGACTTTGTTTATCGTGAGCGTGTATTTGATGTGGGCGTGATTCAAATTGATAGTTTACAAGTCGATCGCGAAGCTACTTTTAGAGCATGGCAAGAGCTAGTGGCTAATCAAGCTGATCTGATCGCAGCAGAAGTTAAGTTTTTGCAAGAAAATCAAGTTGATCTGATTTTTGGTGACATTCCGCCAATGATTGCTCAGATTGCTAAAGCCGCAAATATCCCTTGCTGGATGGCTAGCAATTTTGGCTGGGATTTTATTTATCGCGATTGGGGTGGCAAATTTATCGAATTAGCCGATCGCTTATCAGAAACCTATAGCCATTGCGATCGCTTATTTCGTCTACCATTTGCTGAGTCAATGCGTGCATTTCCCAATATTGAGGATGTTGGGCTAACTGGAGCAAATCCTAGATATACCGCTGAGTATCTTCGCAATAAGTTTAATTTAGATCGCGATCGCCCTACAGCATTACTAACTTTTGGAGGACTGAGCTTGCAGTCAATTCCTTACCAAAATCTCGCAAGTTTTCCTGATTGGCAGTTTATTACCTTCGATCGCACCGCCCCTGATTTACCAAACTTGACTAAAGCAAATGGCGATCGTCTTCGTCCTGTTGACTTGATGGTAATCTGCGATCAGATCGTTACTAAGCCTGGCTACGGTACATTATCTGAGGCTTTGCGAGTGGGGATTCCTGTTGTTTGTCTTACTCGTGAAGGCTTTTTAGAAGCGGAAACCCTCATCGGTGGTGTAAAGGATTACGCTAATCATCTAATTATTTCACCACAAGAATTTTATGAGGGTGACTGGTCATTTCTTAAAACCCAATTTCAAGCTCCAGATTTAGGAAATGCTAAGCAGCTAGATATGCATGGCGAAGCGACTATCAATCAAGCGATCTTAAATTATTTATATTAGGAAAAAAAGCGTGAGGTGGCGCTCTGCGCCACCTCACGCTTTTTCGGTCTTGATCTAACAACAAAAATGGTGATCGCTATAAATTTAGACTTGGTTGATAGACTTGGTTGTTTTGATACACTTGTGATCATCTGTCAGCGTAAACTGAAATCTCTGTCGCCGTGGAATCGACAAATATGCACATTGATCAATGCTACAAACTTTTAGGTTTGACATCGAAAGCGACTTTAGAAGATGTCAATAAAGCTTATAAGGCGCTAGCTTTGCAATGGCATCCTGACCGCATTCCTAGGGAAAATGTGCAACAACAGTTGCAAGCTCAAGAAAAGCTCAAAGAGATTAACCATGCAAGAGACAGTTTACGGCATGCGATTGAGCAAAGAGAAGTAACCTCACCAGCCAAGCATCCAACTCAGAATACTAACCAAAATAATAGGCAATATCATCGTAAATATCAACCTCAACAGCAAGCCACAGAATATTCTTCAGAACGTCATTATCGAGCTTCTCAATCTTCTTATCAGTCATACCAATCGCGTCAGCAAACCAATAAACAAACAAGTTATCAAGCCGACCCACGCAGCACCTCACAGGCATCTACACAAAAGCCTGATCTAAGCGGCGTTGATCTGAGTGGTGCAAATCTGCGAGAAAAATATTTGGAAGGCAGAAATCTGAGTAAGGCAAATCTCAGTAATGCTGATTTGACGGATGCTTTTCTGCACCGTGTCAATTTTCAAGGGGCTAACTTGCAAGGTGCTAATCTATTTCGCGCTAATTTGTTTCAAGCTAATTTGCAAAATGCTGATCTACGCGGAGCTAATTTAATTGGGGCTGATCTGAGCGGTGCTGATTTAAGTGGCGCAAATTTGAGTGGTGCAAAAGTTGGCTTTGGCGAAAAGATTATGGTCAAACTAACCAGTGTCAATTTTAAAGGAGCAACGATGCCGAATGGCGTTATCCATTCTTAAAAGAGATTATTGCGATCGCTTTCTTCCTTAAAAAACAAGCAAAACAAAACCAACAAAATTAGCAAATAAACAAAAATAGCGGGCATCACCAACTGTTAGTTAGCAATCCACGCTATAGAGGAATTATCCGAGACATGGCATTACAGTAGCGACAAAAAATTGCCTAAACATCAGCAAAATTGCTGGACTTAAGCCTTCTATTTTCTGGTTGGAGATGGCGATCGCTGATTAACAATCAGATTCTATTCATTTTTTTACTAAAAATATAAGATTTTATTTATCTTTTGGCTGTTGTAATTTAATGTTTGCTTAATATTTACTTAATCTTTAGCAGCTTGAGCTTAGGACAGCAGACTTGAATTGCAAAAGATAAAATATCTCAAACAATTAATGGGTATAGGTTGTAAGTAGCGATCGCCGAACTGATTTGAGGCTACGCAAACCTAGTTAACGGGGTGCTAGGTATCAAAGTTTTAACTGAATTTTTTTGTCAAATTAGATACTAATATTTTTATCTCTTTCTCAAGGATGATTTATGATCCCCACTAATATCGTAGTTTAAAAATAATCATCATATTCAAACAATTTTAAGTCTACATATAAGACGTAAATCCATTGAAAAATTTTTGATTTAATATCCTACCTGCTTTTATTTTTTAATAAGCTTTTTCATTCTTTATTGCTTAACAAATATTTTTGTTGCTTAACATCTAAAATACATGTCTACACTATCTACACTGTGGGCGGTCTCATTGAGTTCGCTCATTTCTAGTTCGTCATCACCAATGTTTTTGAATGATAATTTTACCAAGGAAACTAATTATGATTCTCGTCTAACTCATCAAGAAAAGTCTTTGAATCACAAGAATTTATCGATAAATATACAACCTCGATATGCGATCGAATTTTATGTAAAAGCCCCTGACAAATGGATGGTAATGATTAATCAACAGCCAGTATTTTTGGTTAAAGATTTTTCTGAGGCGGCGATTGCTACGACTAAGCTCGCGATGATTATGAATGCTCCAGACTTTGATCCCAACTGCCTTGAGCCGATCGTAACAAATGGCGAATATGTTGGTAAATATAAAAACGACATCTTATTTAAAATTCCCAAATCAGAAGTTGTTAATCCTTCATTAAACCTAACTCAATGGATTAATAATTTGCGAGTTGCGGCGGGCGCTGAGCCTCTGACTCTGGTAGAAGCCCAAAAACAAATGTATCAATTGGCTATGACAGGTGAACAAATTAGTGGAATCGCTTCATGGTATGGCCCCTATTTTCAAGGTAGACAGACTGCATCAGGTGAACAATTTGAACAGCAAGATTTTACGGCTGCTCATCCTAGTTTGCCTTTTAACACCTATCTCAACGTTACCAATCAGCAAAATGGTAAGTCTGTGGTCGTTAGAATCAATGATCGTGGTCCCTATGTTGGCGATCGCAATCTTGATTTATCTCATGCAGCAGCGATCGCACTTAGTAGCGATGAAGTTGGTGTGGTCGCAATCACCGCCACAATCTTAAGACCACAGTATTAAGACCCGTCTATTAATCAGCGTAGATTTTCTGTGCGTGTGCCGATATCAAGAAACTGAATTAGCTTGACAGGATCAGCATTAAACATAAAAGCTCGCGCGTCAGGAGCGATTTTATAGCCTTCCTTTTCCGCAGCTTTTTGGGCAGCATAGGGCAGAGAACTCGATAATTCGTACATTAAACGTGCGTAAGGATCGTTCAATACTTCAGGAGTATTTGGGAAAGAAACAGGCTGAGTATATTCGGCGGAAAGGTGGATGTTGTAAAGCAAAACTGAGCCATCAGAAGTACTCAGCTTTTTGAGGTTAATCGCCTCTTCGGTTGGGTCGCCATCGGTAGACTCACCATCAGTAATATTAATAATTGTGGGTGGATAGCTATTTGGGTGTTTTTCAATCCACTCCTCTAAAAGGATACGCGCCAGTGCAAATACGCTGCACATCGCTGTACCACCACTGGCTATCGGTTTAAACCAAATCGGAAAGTCATTGTAAACTTCGACTAGCCCGCCCATTCCGTCAGGCAACTTTTGGGCGCGGTTTTCTAATTCGGCAGGATTTTCATAAATTTTGCCGATTGGCGCGATCGCATGATTACCAGTGAGTCCATTGAGTGCTGAGGCAACCTCACTGTTGTAACCGATTACGCCAACATCAAAATAATCGTAAATCTCGTTACCTTTGACGCATCTCTGTCCGAGTGAATCTAACAAGCGATTTACCGCATCGGCGACTGCCTGTGCTTTTTGAATGGGTTCGCTAGTTTTGTGCAAGCTTTCATTTGCACTTTTAGCTGTCCCTTTAATCGTAATTTCGCTACCATTTTTGCTCTCGTTTCTGCCCTCACTTTTGCCCTCACTTTTGCTAGTGAAAGCATCTGCCATCGATCCTGATTGATCAACAAGAAAGAGAAAACAACTTGGTTGGCGGCGACTGATCTCTGCTGAGTAAGGCATATTAAACTTACCCGATTCCTTTATATAACATGTCTCGAAACTTGGTCTCAGTCTAGCAAAAGTAAGCTCAATAGTCAGAGTTTTGATCAAAATTCAGCTATTTAACTTACGCGATTTAACCTATGCGATCGCTTCTACTTTGTTAGTTATTATAAGAGGAGAATATTTAGCGCGAAGCGTCATACACCCTAATCTCAAAACATAAAAGTCTTAACTTATGCCATCCGTCAACCTTAAAAAGATACTGACCAAAGGGGAGGTGTTAGCCTTGTTACGAGGATTAGTAAGCACACTTACTAATCCTGTAGTGATTCAAGATCAGGAAGAGAAAATTATAGTTGCAGACTTGGGCATGGTCGCAACAGGTATTGATCAGTATCAAACTTTGTCTGAGAATTTATCTGAAAAATTACCTGAGAACTGGACAAAAAAATCGATACTGCTCGATGATGGAACTCTGCTGGGCTGGGTGATTGGGACGGAAAAAATTGAGCAAGTTGCCAATTTTTTAAGCTATTTAGCTAATCGTGAATTTGAAAGAAAAATGTTGACGGCTGAAGCTCTAGATAAATATCGAGAGATTAGTTTGCTCTACACGATCGCGGGTAAACTGTCTAACTGTTTGGATGTGAAAGCGATCGCTACCTTAGTAATAGAAGAAGCGAGCCGACTGATTGTCTCTACTAGCGCCTCGGTGATGCTATATGACGAGCAAAGCGATCGCCTTGAAATAGTTGCAGCAAGAGGTACAGCCGATCATATGACCAACTTACAAGTTTCTGCTAATGCAGGAATTGCGGGTCATGTATTTGCGATGGGTAAACCCGAACTGGTCAATGATGCAACTCAAGATGCGCGTTATATTATCAATGAGAATAATTGCTATGCTCTAATTTGTGTTCCTATTCTTACTAAAGATAGAACTTTAGGCGTAGTTAATATTAGTAATTCTCAGCTTGTAAACTATACATCTCAAGATTTGAAGCTGTTTATAGCTATAGTTACGCAGGCTTCTGGAGCAATTGAAAATGCGCTTCTCCATGAAAATAAATTGCGGGAAGAGAGAATTAAAAATAACTTAGAGCGATATCTATCTCCACAGGTAGCTCAGGCGGTAATTAGTGCTACAGGAAAGGTTTCGCTAACTACCAGTAAACGGAAGATTGCGATGTTATTCTCTGATATTCGCAATTTCACAACTAAGTGCGAAGAACTTGAGCCAGAGCAACTTGTTGCTTATCTCAATGAGTATTTTACGCAAATGGTAGAAGTGATTTTTAATCATCAGGGAACTGTGAATAAATTTGTGGGCGACATGATTGTGGCGATGTTTGGCGCGCCTTCTGAGATTGTCGATCGCGAATATTGTGCGATCGCCGCCGCGATTAATATGCAAAAATGTATCAAAAACCTACCAATTGATTGGATTCGTGACAATTTTATTACAGGTATTGGCATTAGTTCAGGCGAGGTGATTGTGGGTAATATCGGCTCACCACAACATATGGACTACACCGCGATCGGCGATGAAATGAATATTGCGGCGCGGTTGCAGGGCTTGGCTAAGGGAGGGCAAATCTTGGTGACGCGAAGTGTATATGAGGCAGCCCAATCGAGATTTCAATTTAGAGAATTTGGAACTTTGCCTGTCAAAGGTAAAAAGAATCTAGTTGAAGTTTTTGAGGTGATATATGCGGATAAGTAGCTAGGCGCAATTAAATATAAAGCCCTAAAGCCTATACAACCCACACAGCGAGCGATGTAGGTTTTGAATTTGGTTTTTTAATTATGCATAGCTACTTAGTGATACATTAGTTTTGGTTGACCTCAAGGGCTTTCAAAATGACTAAAAAGCTACTAATTGTTGATGATGAGCCGCACATCCGTTTGTTACTAGAGCAAACCTTAGAAGATTTAGAAGATCAAGGCGTAGAAATATTAATCGCCACCAATGGGTTAGAAGCGCTCGAAACTATTCAACGCGAAAAGCCTAACTTAGTATTTTTAGATGTGATGATGCCAAAGATGAATGGCTATGATGTATGTCAAAAGGTCAAAGGTGAGCTTGGTATGACTGACGTGTATATCATTATGCTGACTGCTAAAGGACAAGAATTTGATCGCAGTCGTGGTGAGGATGTGGGAGCCGATATCTATATGACTAAGCCCTTTGATCCAGATGAAATCTTAGAAAAGTCTTGTGAAATTTTAGGAATAAAAGCTTAAATAAATGAGCGTAAATCTAAACTGTAAGTTAAGCGATCGCCGTCTTGATAGTAACCAGGGCAGCAGTCAGCGTCAGCTAGCGATCGCGGTGTCGGCTATCTCCACTTTTGATGGCAACAATGCCCCGCTTAATCTATGTCTCGTCTTAGATCACAGTGGCTCAATGGGAGGTCAACCAATTGAGACGGTAAAACGGGCGGCTTGTGATTTGGTAGACAGCATGTATCCGCAAGATCGCATCAGTGTGGTTGGCTTCGATCATAAAGCTAAAGTAGTTGTCCCAAATCAACCTGTTGATCGAGTCGAATCAATCAAGGAAAAAATACAATCACTCCAAGCATCAGGCGGCACTTGCATTGACGATGGCATCAAACTAGGCTTGCAAGAAGCTAGTAAAGGCAAAGATGGCACAGTTAGCCAGCTTTTTGTGCTGACCGATGGCGAAAATGAGCATGGTGATAATGAGCGCTGCTTCCAGTTTTCGCGTCTAGCAACCGAGTACAACATGACCTTGCATAGTCTCGGTTTTGGAGATAGTTGGAATCAGGATGTGCTAGAGCGCATGGCTGATGCAGGTGGGGGTGCGATGGCATATATTGCCAATCCTGAGGCGGCGGGTGAAGAGTTTCAGAAGTTATTAAGACGGGTTCAGGCGATCGGATTAACTAATGCTCATTTGATTTTGCAACTTTCTTCCCATGTCAGGCTTGCCGAATTAAAACCGATCGCTCAAGTTGCACCTGATACGATCGAGTTACCTTATCAAACCGAGGGCAATGCGATCATTGTTAGACTGGGCGATCTAATGACTGATGTGGAACGAGTGGTGTTATTTAATATCTATGTTAGTCCTGCTAGTTATATTGCTGAACATCCTGCTGATAAAGAAATTCCGATTTTGACAGTTCAAGTCCGCTACGATATTCCTGTACTTGGGCAAATTAATTCGCTCTCACCATCTGTAGCGATCAACGCCGATTTAGTCCAAGATTTTGTGCCACAGATTGACTCACAAGTCCAAAATCATTTATTGGCTTTAGCCAAATATCGCCAAACTCAGTTAGCGGAACAAAAGTTGCAACAGGGCGATCGCGCAGGTGCGGCGACAATGTTACAATCTGCTGCAAAAACGGCTCTGCAAATGGGTGATGTCAATGCTTCGACAATCTTGCAAAATAATGCAACCAGACTGCAAACAGGAACGGCTCTAAGCGAAAGCGATCGCAAAAAAACACGGATTGCCTCTAAAACTGTATTGCAAACTCCTCCAAGTCCCTAACCTTTATGATTAACTGCCCTAACTGCGCTCACAACAACCCTGATGGAGCTGTAAACTGCGAAGCCTGCTTTACACCGTTACCCATTGTCAAAACTATTCAATGCCCTAGCTGCAATGCGACTGTGTTATCAGACGCTAAGTTTTGTGGACATTGTGGATTTAACCTCAGTGCGCCATCTGAAATTTCTCCTATATTATCCACTCCAAGTGCTATGTCAAATTCTCTTCCCGATCAATCAATTGCAGGAAATGCGATTCCAAATCTGGTCGCAAATTTAACCTCAGAGACTCCCGTAATACCGAATGAAATAGAAGCACAGCCTGAGCCAAAGCTTGAAACAGAGCCAAACAACATATCTGAACCAAATAATACTGAAAATATACCGTTAGTTGAGTCTATCAATTTAAAAACACAATTACAACAATTTTCGACATCTTTGCTTCATGTGCAAACCAGCCTTACGATTGAAATTCCTGTTCATTTATCTGTCGTACATATTGGTAAGCCAAACACGGTAATTCCTCCTGATATTGATGTATCGGGCTTCTCAGACTCTGATGTTGTTTCGCGCATCCATGCTGATATTCGCGCAGAGGGCGGTGCTTTCTATTTTGAAGATACGGGTAGTTCCAATGGAACTTATATCAACAATTTGCCACTACCAGCAGGAAATCGCCATAAGCTCAGAGCAGGCGATCGCATTTCCTTAGGTAAAGGCGACAAAGTTAGTTTCATATTTCAACTCAATTCCTAATAAACCCAAAAATTGGTGGTGCGGG
>JANXUJ010000082.1 GCA_025356295.1 Cyanobacteriota bacterium | reverse complement strand
GTAAGAACGCATTATTCAACAACTTTATCTTTGAACTGCTTACCCGCCGAAAAAGCAGGAACGCGAGTGGCGGCAATCACCATTTTTTCACCAGTGCGAGGGTTGCGACCTTCACGTTCTTGGCGATCGCGTGGCTCAAATGAACCGAAGCCAACCAAAGTAACGCGATCGCCATCAGCCACAGCATCAACGATTGATTCGAGGGCAGCCGTAACGATTACTTCAATATTTTTCTTGGAGACGGATACCTTTTCGGCGATCGCATCTACTAATTCACCTTTATTCATGGAAGTAGCTCCTATTTAGCTTGAGGTTAAGACTTAATTTTTGACAATTGGAATGGCGTAAAGCGCCGTTCCAACCAATAAGACGGAATCAATAGTACAGCACCGATGGCAGTCGTCAAGCGCTTTTAGCAAAAAATTTTATAATTGGAGAGAAGTGATGCTTGGCGCTGCTTCTCTCCAATTAGTGGATAGCTTGACGCATATAATCACCCCAAACCTGCGCTGCGACTGCACTTGAGCCATTAGTTACTCCTTCATCATTGCCTAGCCAAACGGCGGCCACGAGATTTCGTCTTGGCACAGCACCGATGAACCAAAGATCTCGCCCTTCATCAGTGGTTCCTGTTTTGCCAACGACAGTGCCTTGAGGAATGGCAGCTGATCGCCCTGTGCCGTACTGCACTACACCGCGCATCATATCGACCATGGTGCTAGCTACACCTGAGTCGATCGCTTGACGCGGTTTCAAATAAACACTTGCATCGAAAATTACACGGCAGGTTTTGCGATCTTTAGGATTTTGGCAATCGGCACTGTCGAGAATGCGTCTGATTGCGTGAGGCTTGGTATACTTGCCCTCATTGACCACTGTGGCATAAGCTCCTGCCATTTCTAATATCTTGACTTCATTGCCGCCTAGCACCATGTTGCTAGTCGCCTCCATCTTGGTGGTGATGCCCAAGGTTCTTGCCATTTTGACGACATTATCAAAACCTGCTGCCTCGGCAACTCGGACTGCAACCACGTTTTCTGATAGGGCAAAGCCACGATACATATCGATCGCGCCACTGCCGCCATTGTGACAGCCGCTCACGCTAGAGAGTCCGCCACAAGAAAAAGTGGTGCTAGGCGAAATTCCGCGATCAACCGCTGCGGCGTAACTAAATAATTTAAAAGTTGAACCTGGTTGGCGTAGTGCTTGAGCAGCGCGATTAAACTGGCTGGACTTGTAATCCACGCCGCCAGTCATGGTCAATAGCGAGCCGTCGGTAGCATTTAAGGTGACGATCGCGCCTTGACTGAAACCATAGTTTGCGCCATCGCGATTGACCGCATCTCGCAACGCTTCATCAGAAGCTTTTTGCATGGCGAGATCGAGGTTTGTCTCGACAATCAGATTTCCTTCCTTAGCAAAGTTATCACCGAGAATATCTTGCAACTCTTCAAATACATAGCTGTAGTAATAGGGCGCAACTGAGCCTTGCAGCTTGGTTTTAGCCGCTTCATTGAGAATAAGCACCGATCGCCGCGCCCGTTCGGCATCTTTATCGGTAATCATTCCCAATTCTGCCATCCGATTGAGAATGCGATCGCGATATTCGATCGCTAAGTTCTTATTTTTGAATGGATTAATTGTTTCAGGTGAGGGTAATAAGCCCACCAGCGTGGCAGATTCGGAGAGATTTAGTTCTGAGGCTTCTTTGCCAAAATAAAGTTTGGCAGCATCTTTAAATCCATAGACTCCATTTCCTGTATAGGCGCGATTGAGATATAGTCGCAGGATTTCTTCTTTGTTATAAGTAAAATTGAGTTTGATTGCCGCAGCAGCTTCACGCCATTTGCGACCAGGAGAGTCATCTGTGCCAACATAGGTTTTACCGAGCAAATTTCGAGCTAATTGCTGGGTAATCGTGCTGGCTCCCTCTAGTCTTTCGCCACGGCTGCGGACATTAGTGACGATCGCACGGACTACGCCCACAGGATCAACGCCGATGTTCCAATAGAAAGAAGTGTCTTCAGAAGCCGTAACCGCTTTGGGGATGAATTGTCCAAATTCAGCAAAAGTGCCGTATTCGGTATGGTTAGCGATGTCCGTAGGATCGAGGCGCTTGATGCCATCACCACCCAAAACTTCAACTGGTCCCTGCTGAGTGACAGGCAGAGGCTTGAGATCAGGAACGCGGCTAAGTTCTATACCAATCGCTAAAACGATCATTCCAGTGATCGCGCCAGCCCCGATCCCTGCATACTGCACCGTGCGAATATACCAGGGCGGCGGATCGAGATAGCAAATGGTCGCGGCTTCGGCTAGTTCGGGAGGACCTAGGGTGATTTTCATTTTGTGGCGCAATGGTACTGATTTTAAACGCTGTTTTTGGCGATAAATACCATTGGTCGAGTCTTGATCTTGGAGAATAAATTGCGCTTTTTTTTGAGTGCGATCGCGTAATAATTGTGCGTGAACTTGGCTCACCAGTGGTGTTTGCACGACAATATCGCACTTGCTTGTACTACGTCCTAATATGTAGCGATCGCCCACCAAGTCATAAATTTCAGGTTTATCTTTTTGCGAGCGGCGCACTTCTAGTCTGGGAACACGCTCTTTGGGATTAATTTTTAATACACCATTAACAACCTGTGTAAGTTGATGTATCTGGGTCATCAACTTGGATTTAGGCGGTTTGGGCTGTGACGGTGGTTGTGGCGATTGCATAAGTAGATAGGACGTAAATTTTGAGAGCATAGTTGCGGGGTGTGTCCTCAAATTTCATTATGCCTTGAAATAATCTGGTTTAATTGTTTGATACAACTAAGTAGCTAATAAATAACCT
This sequence comes from Cyanobacteriota bacterium, assembly GCA_025356295.1. Classification (GTDB taxonomy): domain Bacteria; phylum Cyanobacteriota; class Cyanobacteriia; order Pseudanabaenales; family Pseudanabaenaceae; genus Pseudanabaena. The sequence continues at coordinate 10,770 of JANXUJ010000082.1, read as the reverse complement.
TAAACCCCAGAAACGTAGAGCGTTCGCTACGCGAGCGCTCTACGAGCGACTTAAAACCTATTGTTAGAGATGCAGATGAAATCTAAAATTATTAAACGCCCGCTGGCGATTACTATTCTTGTAACTACGATGATTGGGGCAAGTGTGCTGCTAATTAGCGATCGCTTATTTAACTTTTATATTTATCGATTACTAGAGGACAATGCGCCTTTAGTGGATAGCAATGCTATTAATTTACAATTAGTCTCAGGAATTGCTTTTTTAGGTTTTGGAGTAGTACTGATTTTGTTAGCGATTGGGTTATGGTTTTTAAAGTCATGGGCAAGATTTTTGAGCCTTTGTCTGTTTAGTTCGATGATGTTCCCCGCGATCGCGGCTTCTTTTCGCTGGATATCTCCCCCTTCCGCTAGCAAACTTTTAGAGATTCCCAATATCTTTGATGATGTTCTGAGCGTAAATAGGACTGAGCCGATCTCTCGGTTAATGTTATTAAATCCATATATCGCTGTGGGTAGTGCGATCGCAATTGCAATTTTGCTGCTTCCTGCGATCGCCAAGTCTTTTCAGCAGCTAGAGAGCTAGATGGTGGGCAAATTAGCTATCTGGACTTATAGAAATTAATGTAAACGCGCGATCGCAGATTTCGTCATGTTTAACTAATTTTGCTAAATCTTTTGGTTGATAACGACCTTCTTCAACCTCTGTTGCCGCCCGATCAACAGCTTCAGCATAAGCTTCTAAAATCGCTAACCTTAATTCATGAGCATCAAGATAAGTGCCTCCAGCTTTACGGCGCTTGTTTTTAGTTTGGATACTGCGAATAGAATTACGAATTGATAAATCCCAAGAACGGGTGGTGCGATTTTCAGCTTGCTGCTTGATCAGATGCAAGAGTAGAACTACGGCATAACTACGAATATTGTTGATTTTATCGTCTCGGCTCATTTCTTCCAACTCGTCAACAATAGCTAGAGCTCCAGACATATCGCCTTTAACTAGCAATTCTCTTAATGTCAAAAGTTCTTCCATATTTTTGTTGCGTGAGAACTGGATTAAGCATAGCATTTTTGCCAAGATAGAAGGATGCTTTGCGTTCTTCTATCTTATGGTCAAACTTATGGTCAAATTTATGATTGAATCAAGGCTAGTTCATCAGTCGTAAAGTCTTCAAAAGCATTTTGCTGACTTGTTAATAGATCAACAGTGGCATCAGCGATGTCATTGTTAGCAATAGCGCGATCGCGCAAACGTTGCTGTAAAACTTCTGTAGATGCATGGCAGTAAATGATTTCTACAGGAATGTTTTCAGCTTGAGCCGAGGCGATCGCTTGACTTCTCAAACTTGTGCGATCATACTTAGCGTCCAAAATTACTATGAAACCCTTACTCGCTAGCAATGCACCTAACTCCGCCAGCCTTGTATAGGTTTTGACCGTCATTTCTGGCGTGTAGATATCGTCACCACCGCGCTGCATCAGGTCAATGCCTGCGAGTTGTTTGCGAATCGCATCTGATCGCAAATATATTGCATCTTGTTCAGAAGCGATCGCTTTCGCAGTCGTACTTTTGCCTGAGCCTGACACACCCGACATGATGATTAGTTTGCCTTGTTTAGGCTGAGTATATTCCCAAGCAAGTTTGTAATAAGCAGATGCTTCGGCTTGCGCGATCGCCTTCACATCCGCAGGAATATTTGGATCATCGAGCAGAAATGAGGTGACTTTGGCACGAATATATGCCCTCATACTGCAATGGAGAGGAAGTAGTACGCATCCTTCATAATCACCTGTGCTTTCCAAATAAGTATTCAGAAAGATATTTGCAAGATCGCTTCTGCCACGAAATTGCAAATCCATCAATAGGAAAGCAGCATCATATAGCACATCGCTATTACGGAATGGTTCATTAAACTCAATGCAATCAAAAATCTGAATTTTATCTTGATAAAGACAAATATTTTTTAAATGCATATCACCATGACATTCGCGGACTTTACCTTTGGCAATGCGATCGCTAAACAGAGCCGCATTCTCGACAAAAAATTGCTCAGTATAGGCGCGAGTTTGCGCGAATTGCAGCTCTGTCTGGGCAATACCAATGTACTTTTCAGTAGAGGCATAGTTGTCATTGGCAACTGCCCGAACTGCTTCCATTGTGCCGAAGCTATTAATGTGATTATTGGTCTCAGCTCTTTGATGAAAAGCCGCTAACTGCTCACCAATTTGCTTTACATGATCCACAGTGAGCCGACCTGAAGCGAACATTTCAATCAGCAGATCATCTTGGGAGAACTCTGGCATTGCGATCGCATATTCAACAGGGCTTCCTGTAGATATTCCTGTATTTGGGTGATCAAAGTGATATTTTCCATCTGTTTCGATGATTGGTAAAACTGAGAGATAGAGTTCAGGTGCAAGACGGCGGTTTAGTCGAAGTTCTTCTTCACAAAAATATTTACGTTTTTCTAAAGTAGAAAAATCTAGAAATCCAAAATTCATTGGCTTCTTAACTTTGTAAGCATAGTCTCCTGTTAATAACACAAAGGAAATATGCGTTTGCAGAAGTTGAATTGGCTCAGTGACAGGATGGTGGTAAAACTCTGGCAAGAGCATCTGCTTGATGATGGGTGGCAATGACATAGTTAAATCAGGAGTTTAAATTAAGAGTTCTATCAAATATTTAGAGCTATCATTACTATCGGTAACGCTTTCGATGGTTCCTCGAGCGGCGCGCAAGGAACCATGATTTCTTTTTAATCAGTTTTTTTTGTAACGAGTTAGCCAACAAAAGAATAGAATTGGCATAGAGATTGCGACCAAAGACTCTGCCCAGAAGAATGATAGAAAATCTGTTAAACCACCAAGTGGAGGAACACCTGGCTGAAGATTTCTTACCGCTGGCAGAGCAAACAACATACCCGCAATGAGAGTGAACATCCCAAATTCAATCGGTCGTGGCAACCACAATACAGCCATAGTCATCGTGAAGACAACTAAGCCGATTAACCACATGGAAATCATCAAAAAGATTGAAAAAGACTTAGTAATCACCGATCGCGAGATAATTACACGCAAGCCCATATAAACATCAGACGACTCAAATTCGGCTTTGGGAATATAATCGACATCAATGTTGTAACCTGAGATTGCTCCATAAAAATTAATTGCCATCGGAATCTCTTCTTTCTCATCTTTAGGATTACTAAAAAATAGATAGAAGTCAGAACTATGTTTGTCGAAAGGATAATCGCTAACCCGACCATTAAATATTGATAATGATCCTGCAACCGTATCAGGAATACGGTTTTTCTCAAGTGTAACTTCAGCTTTGCCGCTTTCGATGCCTGTAAAAAATTTCAATTCTTTGGTGAGGCGGTCATCTTTAGCATATGTCCCTTCAGGTTTAGGAGCAAAGCGAAGATTTATCTCTCCTTTAATCGGATCAACCCCCAATAAGTTAACAGCAACATCCATCCGATTTACAGTTTTATCATCACCAAAAGCCAGATTTGCCGAGCGTTGAGTGCGATCATTTTGATAGAAATAAAGAGCGCCAGAAAATGCGCCAATAAAGAGCGCCAGAAAAATCAGCATTACAACAATGCGCTTAACTAAGAGCTTACGATTAGTATCTTCCATGCAATTAATTTATGTGACTAACTAAGTAGTTCAGTATAATTAAAAACCAAAACCAGAATTTGAGCTGCCCACTATGCGAACAACTCAAACTTTTAGAGTTAGAGATTACTTATACATCGCTACTTAATCAGACTAACTTACTTTGCGCTCAGTCACTAGAGCAAGACTTGTCCACCCACTTTTCTGATCATAAGTACGGATCATTTGCTGATGCAAATCGGGCTTTAGTAACCATGATAGAGACAAGCTAAATGGCTGACGTGGTGCGATCGCTACAGGACAAGTCACCGATGCGCCATCAGGCAGAAATAGAGTTTGGGTCTGCAAAAGATTATCTTGCTCACCCAAATTAGTCACGCGATCGCCATTTTGTCGCCATTCAGTCACAGTGGGCAATATCTCTGGTGTGAGCCAGTCTGAAGAGATTGTGATTGCTTCACCTTCCCATTTACCAATTAGGTGATCAAGCTTCAAGGGTGGACGTTCGGGTGTGGTGCTATGCGGTAAATGTTCACGAATAAAAGTGAAGCGATCAAGTTGACTGGCTTGGTCATAGACGATGACCAGACGCATACGGCGATCGCCATCGATCAATCCTAATTCGGCTCCAAACTCGGTAAACGGCGCAAATTGCAATGCACCTTGTGAGAAAGCCCCATTTTCAAAAAAGGTGGTACTTTTATTGAGGGTACGATATTCCAGAACTAAATCTTGTGGCTGATCACCATAAAAGCGGCGCACGACTTGACGCACTGTATGATTATCCTCTTTAAGTTCCAAACTGGTTTCACTGAGGATATCTTCTAAGATTTCTCCTGTTTTCGATAAGCGCGTAAATGATCCTTGCCAGCAGCCGAGATTTTGTAACAAACATTCCCATTGCGATCGCATAATTTCACTATCCTAAGTAAATCAACAGAACCATAACTTATGTCGCCTGCGTAGCGGGCGACATAAGTTATGGTTCTAACGGAATATCGATCACAAATTCTGTTCCTTTACCCATTTCTGAATTATAAGATAACTTGCCGCCGTGATTTTCGGTGATGATCTGATAGGCAATCGATAGTCCTAAACCTGTCCCTTTGCCCACAGGCTTAGTTGTAAAAAACAAGTCAAATAGTCGGTTGCGTAATTCTTCAGGAATACCCTTGCCGTTGTCAGAAATTTTAATTATTAAGCGATCGCTATTTAGATTAATTGATTGATTAATTGATTGATTATTTGTTTGTATAGCCGTTTGGATCAGGATTTTAGCGGCTTTACCATCTTCTCTAATCCATATAGGTTTTTCGTTAATTACTTGCCAAGTTCCATTTGCTTGAGCATCTTCTTCGAGAGCATCGATCGCATTAGTTAACAGGTTCATAAACACTTGATTTAGCTGTCCTACATAGCAATTTACTTGAGGAAGATCACCATAATCTCTTTCGATTTGAATTTCAGGACGGCTAGAAGTCGCTTTGAGTCGACTTTTTAAAATCATCAAGGTACTATCAAGTCCTTCATGAATATCCACAAACTTAGAGCCTGATTCATCACTGCGCGAGAACTTATTCAAAGATTGGACAATTTCTTGGATTCGTTCTGCACCAACGCGAATAGAACTAATCAATTTCACAAAATCATTAGTAAGAAAATCAATATCTATTTCTTCTAGCTTTGCTTGTACTGCTGCGACAGGATTGGGATAATGATGACGATAGGCAGCAATTAGATTTAACAACTCAGTTGTATAAGAGTCAGCATATGAGAGATTGCCATAAATAAAATTTACAGGATTGTTGATTTCATGGGCAATTCCTGCGACCAGTTGTCCAAGTCCAGACATCTTTTCAGCTTGAATTAATTGAGATTGAGTACTTTTTAGTTCTTGGAGTGCATTTTCCAGCATTTCCGCCTGCGATCGATATTTTTCTTTAGAAGCGCGGACTAAGGCTTCGGCTGCTAAGCGTTCGGTGATATCGCGCAAGCTCCAAACTCGACCTGCACAACTATTTAAGATATTTTGTGGTTGCGAATAGCATTCCAAAGTTCGACCATCATCTAACTCAACGGTTTCAAAGCTATTTTGAGTGCCATTTAATTCTTTCCCAAAATTATGTAGATGTTCAGCCGAGATAATCCGTTTAGCCACATATTTGAGAATATGATAATCATCATGAGATGTAAAAATACGATCAGGAATACACCAGATATCAACAAATTTTTGATTGCAAATAATGATGTTCCCGATCGCATCCAGCACTAAAATCCCATCCGCAGTTGCTTCAAGGGTCGCACCGAGTGCTGCAAAACTTTTGTTTATTTCTGCTTCTGCGGCTTGGCGATCGCGAATATTAGTACAAGTATAAGTCATGCCAATTACTTCCCCCGATGGGCTTTTGACAGGATTTACCTTCAAGGAGATGGGGATACGCTGCTGATCGCGATCGCACATTTCTAGTTCACTTGACCAAGTACTACCGTGCATGACCGTCATGTGAATAATTTGAGCAATTTTGTCCTGCGCCTTTACAGTTACAGTTGATTTTGGAGTCGCAAATAAAGCCTGAAATTTATTTGATTGTTGTAAGGCAGCTAAACTATAGCCAAACAGATCGCTGAAGGCAAAATTGATATAGGTTGGATGTCCTATATCATCAGTAATACAGATAGCATCATTAGCACTTTCGAGCGCTGTACCAATTTTGATAAAAGCATCTTCAAGATGTTGACGCTCCGCAACTTCTTCTGCTAACTGTCGCTTAAGTTGTTCTGACTGTTGATTTGCTAAAGCATAGCTAGCGATAATTAGACCGCCAACCCCACCATCGGATGTATACCAGGGCTGTACTTCCCACTGAAATATATTTGCCGACTCACCCCCAATCGTCATCTCAACTTCAGTCGAGTAACTTGTCTGGGTGACGCTTAAGCATCGTTCTAGTTCGTGTTTATGATCGATTGCGATCAGTAATGTATCTTCAAGTTTTTTACCGATCATTCTCAATCGAGGTATCGCCAGCATTTTGCTCCAGGGCTGACTAACTAATATGTAGCGTAGATCGCAATCAAACATAGCGATCGCCATAGGGCAGAACTCAATAAACCATCGCAGGTACTGTTCGGCACGATGAGCATGATTTGCGATCGCTCCCCATTCAGCTTCTGGGTTAACTTTTTGGTTGGCTTTTGCCATCCTGACCTTACTCTTTTGATACTTTTACACTTTTGCTTCAAAAATTGTAACGGCTTACAAAGTTTTAGAGTGTGTTGTCTAAACCATAACCCCAAAAAGCCCATCATGTTAAAATCTAAGACAAAAGTCCCCTAAACATGAACAAATCATGAGGACAGTCACCTCAACGCAGCAGTATCCTATCTTTGGTTCTGAGATTAAATGTCCTCATTGTCGGCAAATTATTCCTGCTCTGATTTTGACTGACACCTATCTTTGTCCGCGACACGGTGCTTTTGAAGTTAATCTTAATTGCCAAGATTTAGTTCATTTACAATCTGATCGTCAATGGCGATTATGGGATGATGAATGGTATCGACAACATACCCATTCAGACGGAATTCGTTTTGAGATTCATGAAAGTATTGATCGCCTCTATACGCAGGGTTATCGCGCGACTAAGGTAACTATTGCTCACCGATACATGGATTTAGTTAGCCCTTATCTTGAAATTAGTGCGATCGCGTCTAATTTGCAACGTTTATACGGCTTAACCGTAGATTTTAGTCCTAGTGAAGTACAAGAACTTCGTTGGGGAACTATTAACTTTGAGCTAGAAAAAGAATTAGGCGTGCCAAAGGGATATCCGTATTTTCGCTCTTTTTAAGAAATGATAATGCCCCGCGCGCGGGGCATTATCATTTCTTCTGGATTTAAGACTTCTGCCAAGTCTGCCATCCTTGCCAACGTCCCAGCCAACAAGCCCATAGTTTTTGCCGCGCCACATCGCCTTGCTTTGGCAAAAATCTTAGCCATTGCAATAAACCACAAGCTTCAGTTGTACCGATCGCGATCGCCCACACTAAAAAAATAAATCTTTGCAAAGGTGATAAGTAGCCTAGTAGCGCCACTGTCTCATTGTGGATAGCATTAATCGATGCTTGAGCATTAAAAGAATTTCGCTGATCCTCATCAAAACGCTGAGCAGGATAATGATCCACCGCAATTTGGGGATCATAGATTAACTTCCAACCCTGTTGTCTTAATGTCAAAGAAAAAACTACCTCAAAATGTACCTGTGCGCCCGTTCCTCGCATTCTTTGATCGAAATGTAAACCCGCGATCGCTTCACGCCGAAAGCTCATGTTTACACCTTTGAGGACATCCACTTCTCGCCCTGTACCAATACCAATGTGATGATTGCCAATCAAGCGCCCAAACCATTGCAGTTTACCCACCACAGCTCGCTCACCTTCTTCTAACTTTGTGCCGTGATAAACCCAATCGCGACCGCCCACGCCACCCACTTTCTGATCTGCCAAATAATAAGCTTCCATTCTCTCTAACCAATCAGAATGCGGCGCAGCGTCATCATCAGTGAATGCCACAATGTCACCTGTCGCTGAGTCTAAACCAATATTCATCGCGGCAATCACACCGACAGCCGTAACTGTTGCTGTGCGTAAAGGTAAAAGTGCGCGATCGTGGTTTTCTAGGTCATAGTTTTCTAAAAACTGCCAAGTTTCGCGATCGGTATCCCTAACAACCACCCATAATTCATCAACAGGACGAGTCTGTTGTTTGAGCGCGTCTAGACAACGAGCTAAATCTGGCGGACGCAAGTATGTGGGAACAATTACAGCTATCTTCATTCTTGCAATTGATTGATTTTCTGAGCCATATAATAACCTACAGACTTCTCTGAGCATTTAGTGTTCCACCAGTTTAAAGATTCTTGCGACTTCTGTTGCATTAACTTATGATCGTCCAATAAATTTTCAAGTGCCAGCTCTAGTTCTTGCCAATCTGTTAATTGAATTGCTGGACAACCATCATAAAACCATCGTGAAGGAAGTGCTTCTGTAATAGCAATACAACCATACCTAATTGCTTCAAAAAACCGAAATGTTTCCAATGAAGTACCCCTAGGAATTAAACAGATTTTAGTGTTCATCATCTTTTCTGAATAGAGATAAGCATCTGTATTTAGGCTCGCTCCAAAATCGGGTGTAAATGAAAGTTCAACTTTAAAGTCTGGATGCTTTTTTATGATTTTATTGAGGGATGCAATCATTCGCTCTCGTGAAAATTGTTTAGGGGTTTTTATCCAATTCTTTAAAGACCAAACAGCATATTCACGATGCGACACACTGCCTAGAAAAGAGGTGTCATATAAGCGTTGATCAATGTCTTTAATCGGTAAATCAAGTTGATTAGCATATCCTAGTGGTATGTCGTAAATAGGATGTTCAAAATCATTTGGCAAGAATATAGACAAGCCTTTTTGTAAAATATAATAGACTACGCTTGGCAATCTCATAGACCAATTTCTAACAAACTGAATTAATGCTAAGAAATTTAAATAGGAAGGATTCAAAATAGGATTACATCCAATCGTTGGCTCTATCCCGTAGCATTTAAATGTAGCTTTGAGCTTATGTGCATAGGTTGGTATGCGACACCATTCATCGCCTACAACAATTGCTATATTATTCTTGCCATTTGTGGGGAGAGATTTTACATCAGACCAAACGAGATAGAAAGTGATTTCACCACTTTCTAAATGTTCTTCCATCTCCGCAAAAACTTTGCTAAAATAAGTAAAGTAGTTTGATTTTAAAAATGTTGTAAAAAATGTTGGATCAACGCCAAACATCGGCTCTTTAGAGCAGGGATTCCATTCAACTGGCAACTGATTTTTGATACATACAAAGTACTTATTCGGATGCTTGTTTTTAGACTCATTGTTCACATGATTTTACCAATATTAGTTAAAATGAAATTTAAAATTTAGCCCGAAACTTAGCCCAAAATTTCGTGAACAAAATTAGCGAAGCGATCGCCGATTACATCATAATCAAAATGTCTCCTTGCGATCGCAGGTGCTAGTTTTGCTTTTGTCTCAATATCCTTCCATTGTAAATTGTCTAACCACAAAGCACAACGAGCATGAAACTCGCGACTGGCAGGATGATAGGCAGGCAAAGCCCAACCTGCATCAGCAACATAGTCATAAAACCCAGGAATCGGACTCATCGCGATCGGTACGCCACAGGCTAGATATTCAGGAAGTTTAGTGGTGAGCCGAAAGCTGCCTAGCTCATCTAGAGTTTGAGTAACAAAGCCAATATTCATCGCATTCATAGCTCCGACAACTTCCATTTGTGATAATCGCCCTGTAAATATGACCCGCGATCGCAAAGACTCTGGCACTAAAGCCTGCAATCTCTGTTTACTATCACCATCGCCAACAATTAATACGGTGATATCAGAGCGTTTTATCAGTTTTAAAGCCTCAATTAATTCATATCCATAACTATAAGATTGCCGCTTATTCCATTGCAAACTTCCCACCACGCCACAGACTAAATGCTCAGATGGAATGCCATATTTTTGGCGAAGCATAGAACGCTCTTCGATTGATTTTGGCTGAAATATATTAAAGTCTGCACCTCCCTCAACAGTGATCGCCCGTTTTGCCCCTAACTTGATCGCCGCTCCTGTGAGGTAAGGAGTCCAACCCAGAAAAGCCGTACAATTTTTGTAAAGCGATCGCTCATAGACTTCCATGATGTTCCCGATCGCAATTCCTTTAGTGACCCGAAAAAAACCACCAATCGGATCGCCAGTTGAAATGATGTAAGGCTGTTGCCAAGACTTTGCTGCCCTGATTAGATTAATCCCGCCCGCAATTCCTGATCCTTCTTGATAAATCAAGTCCCATTTCTCACCCGAAATTACTTGCCAAATTTCTCGACTTGCCGCCAGTTTAGAAACATTACGATTAAGGTCATGATGCGTAATATCAGCATTTAATTTTGAAGCAAGATATCTCGCTCTCAAAGAATCAAGACTACCTTTCCCGCCTGTATTTACACATAAAACTTTTGGCATAATTTTTATTCCTAGCTAGCGATTACGAAGAGCAATTAAAAACCACAATCTAGACGCGTGGGTCGCCCGCGTAGCGGG
>JANXUJ010000179.1 GCA_025356295.1 Cyanobacteriota bacterium | reverse complement strand
TAACTAACTTACTAGAGCAAGAGTACGCACACTGAAGATTTGATTTGATTGTAATGGAACAACCCAAGACTTAGGAATAGCAACAACATGAATGGACTCACCTAATGCGTTGAATACTTCCAGAATACAGCCTTCTTCTTGGTTGTGAGGATGGGGTACAAAGTCGATTAGGGTAGCGATATCACCTTTTTTTAGTTGATATTCTGGTAGATCTTGATTTAGATACACTTGTTGATATAGTTCAAGATTCATTATTTTTTCTCCTTGTATGGTTTCAGGGTAATAAATTGAAACTTTTGATTGATCGCTCTTTGCAACCAAACCGTAGTGACAGTTAGTTGATAATTGTCTAGTCCAGTAATTTCGCCAATAACTAGAAAAAACTGCCCATATTCATTTTCTATATCTGGGGTTGCTTCAACATTATTTGCTAGTTCTCGAATTGCTGTCTTGAGTAAATCTGGATTATTTTGAGTAAATCCTGCTTGGGCTAAGTATTGTGATTTGTCATCTTTTGCTTTCAGTACAAGCAAGTAATTGGTGATTTTGCCATCAGGAATAACTGCATCGTCAGGTATTTTCACATTTTTAAGCCTTCAATTATAACATTAAGTTTTTATTCTTTAATTACTTAGAGATATCTAGCAAGTAATTCTTAATTAAATCTGAACGAGGTTATTATTTCAAATAATCAAACATATAGGTGTGAGAACTACTTACAAATCGAGAGGATATTAGAATTCCATGAAGAACTTTCTTAATTAACTTAAGCTCTTTCCAATTAAAATTATACCAATCTGTATCTTGTGGATTCTCAATTCCATGTATATGGACTTTGTTTCTTAACTTTCTAATCCCATTAATTTCTTTATACAAATCTTTTTCATCACCAAGTAATTTTTTGCTTTCAACTTTTTTGCACATCTGATCAAAAGTCATCTCCATCAATATTGGCGAAGATGTTTTAATAAATATTTCAGTCTCATTACGAAATTTATCTCCTTTAATCTCATACTGTTCGCCGCTCTTAAACTTTTTATATGATTTCCATTCAGTATTTTTCCCATGACCATTACTGACAGTAATATAATGAAATAAAGCCTCAATTATTGAAGCTCCACAGATAACAAAAGATTTAATATTTTGTGTTTCTAAACAAGAACTCAGATTTATATCTTTGAGTAATTGATCAAGAAATTCGACATATTGTAAGCTATAAGCAATATTTTTTATTAAAGGGTTTATTTGTTTAATATTAAAATATTCGTTTGCTTGAATTAAGGTAGACAAATGTTCTGACAAAATTGATATTGGAACTGGATACCAAGTCTTACTATCTCCTTTAAAAGTTAATTTATCTGTCATAAAATCTTCTGTACCAATTTCTAAAAATCTATCTTACTTAATTTTTTCTTTTCACTTGTTGTAGTCTACAAGTCTTTGCGAAAAAGAAGAGACCGCCACACAGACCCATACCACCAACCCACAATTCTTCTCTGAGTACTAAACCACAATCCGCAAGGGAGGCTTGCTGGGAGAGAATTTTGGGCATTTTTAGTATCATACATAAATTCAGAATACGTCCTCCAGTTATCATTTTGTGGGTGATACCAACCAACTTTTGCTGCAAAAATTTCCCACGCATCATCATAGTATTTACCAATCTCATCGCTACACTCTAGCCAGAGTTTCTTCTGAACACTAAACCCAAACTTGCTATTGCTGTAATGCACCCACAATTGATCAATTGTCTGTAAATCGTCAGATGGAACAGCCTTAATATGATCATAATCTAGCCAACCCTCTTTCTTTCGTTCTGCTACTTGACACATCAATTTAGTCGTCAATTCATCGGACTTTCGCCATTCTTTTGCTTTGAGCAGTTTCTCTAATTTACGATAGTCGATACCCTTTGCGGATTTCAATTGTATTGATAAGGTTAAATTACTTTGAATTGTTACACCATTCCCTTTAGGCGACAAAATAGAAGAGGTCGAAGGTACACTTACTCTCGACTTATCCCCAAACTCTCGTAAAGTATCTATGACTGAATTAGGTCGTTCTTTTACCCTGTAAGCAGTCATCCGATCCAATAACTTCCCAAACTCATTGCTAACTAACTTCCCATTCAAAAACTGCCGCCATTGATATTCATTTTCCAAAATGTCATAGAGCGTAAACGGTTCCACATTTGTGACCAAATGCAAACAAGTCACACCCAACCCAAACAAATCGCTCTGAAACACTGACTTACCCAACATTTGCTCAGGAGCGCCATAACTCGGCTTGCCGATGCCCGTCCCTGTCTTTGCCAATAAAGTCGCCGTTGCGTGCTTTGCCGCCCCAAAATCTACCAACACCAACTTTTTATCACTGCGCCGCCGAATGATATTGTCTGGCGAAATATCGCGATGAATTACCGACTTGCTATGCACAAACTCCAAGATTTGCAGTACTTCCACCAACACATCCCGCACCTGCTGCTCACTAAAAGCCCCAACTCGCCCTAACTCCTGCTCCAAAGTCTCACCATCGATAAACTCTTGGATCAAGTACTGCTTACCCTCGTGGATGGTGAAAGATAGCAGTTCAGGAATTTGCGGATGCTTACCCAAATCATCAAGCCGCTTTGCCTCCTGCTCAAATAACCGAATGGCGACATCCAAAGTCCCTTGACTCGCATTAGGATTAATCGTTTCAAAAGCAAACTGCTTAATCACACAACGCGGTTGTGATGGCTTCGACTCATCCTGCGCTAAAAAAGTCTTCCCAAAACCACCTTGACCGATTACCTTCAAAGCGCGATAACGCTCTTGAATTTGTAACTTAGCGCCACATTGACTACAAAACTTGGTTGTTATTGAGTTTGCGCGATCGCAAGCAAGACAAAGGCAGTTACTCATGCTAAGTCAATCTTAAAAAATTTAGCTTTGATGATCTATTTATAGCCTAGCGTGAGTGAATCTTAGCAACACGATGATTTCGGAAGGGATGTCGGGCGATCAAATTTATTGCATTATAAAATGGTTAGAATGACATCGTTGAATCGGAATAACCTATGAAGCTTTATCGCGCCTCATCTACCCTTGCCTCAATTTGTTTAGCAGTTGTCAGCGTTACAGGTATATCCGCGCTGACATTTGCGCCACAGGTTACGGCTCCCGCGATCGCTCAAGAAGCTGGGGAACCTGTCACCACCACATCAAAACCCAATGCGATCGCCTTAGCTAAACATTTACGCAAAACAGGCGCAAAATTTTATAGTGCTTATTGGTGTCCTCATTGTCACACTCAAAAACAGCGCTTTGGCAAACAAGCAGTGAGTCAGCTAGAAGTGATCGAATGCGATCGGCGCGGGTTCAAACCACAGACTCAGCTTTGCATTGCCAAGAAGATCAGTGGCTATCCCACTTGGGAGATTGATGGAAAGTTTTATCCAGGCACTCAAAGCTTAGAAAATCTTGCCAAGTTGTCTAAATATCGTGGCGATATTTAGACAAGACTTAGACAGTATCTAGGCAAGCAGTATATTTCTCGCGCGGCAAGTACTAGAAAAAATAAAATGGGTGTAAAAATAGTAAATTTCTGCATAAACAATGTATATAAGTGTATATAGGTAAAGAAGGTATTTTTATAAACCTTTGATTTTGTTTTGTCTTCTAGTCTTTTTTGATTACCGCGAACCTTGCAGGCTAATATGTCTACCCTTGTTATTGTCGAATCGCCCACCAAAGCACGCACCATCCGCAACTTTTTGCCTGCTGGATATCGAGTCGAGGCATCAATGGGTCATGTTCGCGATTTGCCACAGTCAGCTAGTGATATTCCTGCGGAGTTAAAATCTTTTGACTGGGCAAAGCTAGGCGTGAATGTTGAGGCAGATTTTGAGCCACTATATATCGTGCCAGACGATAAGAAAAAGATCGTCCGTGAACTAAAAGCCGCGCTAAAAGGGGTCAAAGAACTAATCCTAGCGACTGACGAAGATCGCGAAGGGGAAAGTATTTCTTGGCATTTGTTGCAAATTTTGCAGCCGAAAGTGCCAATCAAGCGGATGGTCTTCCATGAGATCACTTCTGAAGCAATCAAGGCAGCGCTAAAAGATTGCCGCCAGATTGACGATCGCCTTGTTCATGCCCAAGAGACGCGCCGCATCCTTGATCGACTCGTGGGCTACACGCTTTCGCCTTTGCTCTGGAAAAAAATTGCTTGGGGCTTATCGGCAGGACGAGTACAGTCGGTCGCCGTGAGGGTAATCGTCAATCGTGAGCGTGAGCGCCGCGCTTTTAAGTCGGGAAGTTATTGGGACTTGAAAGCAAATTTGTTTGCACCGAAGCAAGAATTTCCTGTGCAGTTAGTCTCAGTCGGTGGCGTGAATGTGGCGATCGGCAAAGATTTTGATGAATCCACAGGCAAAATCGCCAAAGGGCGGAAAGTTTTGTTGTTAGATGAGACGGCGGCGATCGCTTTACAACAACGCTTAAATGGCAAAGTCTGGTCAGTCAGCAATCTCGATGAGCGTCCCACTGTCCGTAAGCCATCGCCACCTTTTACGACCTCCACACTTCAGCAAGAAGCAAACCGCAAATTGCGCCTATCAGCACGAGACGCGATGCGTGTGGCGCAAGCTCTGTATGAACAAGGTTTTATTACCTACATGCGGACTGACTCGGTGCATTTGTCACAACAGGCGATCGTGGCGGCGCGTGAATGCGTCACCAAAATGTACGGCAATCCTTTTTTAAGCAAAGAGCCGCGTCAGTATGTCACTAAGTCTAAAGGCGCACAGGAAGCTCACGAAGCGATCCGTCCTGCGGGTGAGGCTTTTCGCACTCCTCAAGAGACAGGGCTATCAGGACGTGAGTTAGCACTATATGATTTGATTTGGAAGCGCACTGTGGCTTCCCAGATGGCAGATGCTCAACTCACCATGCTCAGCGTGCAGTTACAAGTCGAAGATGCTTTGTTTAGAGCTTCGGGCAAACGAATTGACTTCGCTGGATTTTTCCGCGCTTATGTCGAAGGTTCTGATGATCCTGATGCGGCGCTCGAAGAGAAGGAAGTGATGCTGCCTCCGCTAAAACTTGGCGATCATCCTGTTTGTCGCGAATTGAATACAGTTGGACATGAAACCCAGCCACCTGCACGCTATACCGAAGCGGCTCTCGTAAAAATGCTCGAAAGTGAAGGGATCGGTCGTCCGAGTACCTATGCCAGCATCATCAGTACGATCTGCGATCGCGGCTATATGCAACTGACAAATAATGCTCTAGTTCCCACTTTCACCGCCTTTGCTGTCACCAGTTTATTAGAAGAGCATTTCCCAAATTTAGTTGATCCTAGTTTCACTTCTAAAATGGAGCAGACTCTTGATGATATTTCAATGGGAACGGTGGAATGGCTCCCCTATCTCAAGAAGTTCTATTCGGGTGAACAGGGATTGAGTGGGCAGGTAAAGTCTCGCGATAGTCTGATCGATGGTGAATCGGCACGGACTGTAAAACTGGAGGGTTTGGATGATGATGTCAAAGTCAAAATCGGTAAGTTCGGTGCTTATATCCAAGTTGGAGATGGCGATCGCATGGTCAACTCTTCCATCCCCCAAAACCTTACCCCTTCCGATTTACTGCCTGACAAAATTGAACAACTACTCAAACAGAAATTAGAAGGTCCCGATCAAGTCGGCATTCATCCTGAAGCTAATGAGCCAATCTTCATGATGATGGGACAATATGGTCCTTATGTACAGTTAGGTCAAGCCACTGATGCAGTTCCCAAACCCAAACGCGCCTCCTTGCCGAAAGGAATGCAGCCTGAACAAGTGACGCTTGAAGTTGCCGTGAATTTACTAGCTTTACCACGCACTTTGGGAGAACATCCTGAAACGGGAAATCGGGTTTTTGTGAATACAGGAAGATTTGGTCCTTATGTTTGTCATGTCAAAGGCAATGGCGACAAAGATGATAATCGATCGCTTAAAGCTACGGATGATCCTTACACGATCACCTTTGAGCGCGCCCTAGAGCTTCTATCTCAACCAAAGACTCTGCGCGGTGCGGCAGCTGCCAAAGTATTGAAAGCTTTTGGTAATCATCCTGATGATGGTGAAGCGATCGAAGTGCTAGATGGCAAATATGGCCCTTATGTCAAGCATGGCAAAGTGAATGTCTCGCTAACCAAGGAGCAAACAGTGGAGGGGCTGACTGTAGAAGAGGCTCTCTCCATGCTGGCAAGTAAGTCTGGCAAAACTACTGGTAAAAAAAGTACTACTAAAACTACTAGCAAGCGCACAAAAGCATCTTCTGGGACAGCTTCTAGCGAAACGAAAAAGACCACAATTAAACAGACTGCAACCAAGTCTACAGCGGCTAAAACCGCTGCAAAAACCACTAAAAAGAAAGCACCTACTAAGACCATAGCCAGCAAATAACAAGACAAAAAAAGCCGCGCAGTGCGTGGCTTTTTTTGTCTTGTTATTTATTTTGTTATTTAGAAACTACCGCGCATTACTTGATTGAGCATCGCTTCGACTTGTGAGGCGAGTTGTGTATTAGTCATTCCAATTTGATCTAAGACGCTCAAAGATAATTCTAGCGATCGCAGAGATTTGCCGTTGTATTGATATTTAAACTGCGAGCTACTGCATAACTGATAGAGACAGGCTAAGTCATAGAGGACTTTGGCATAGTTAGACATCATCCCAAACTGCTCAAAGCCGATTGAGGCTTCGATTAATGAGTCTTCGGCAGTTTCAATCGCATTTTCATCTAGACTATCCAATCCTTCGAGCAAGCGATGGACATAAATGCGTCCCCGAATATGTTTGGCGATCGCGAGTCCTTTTTGATATTGAAAATCATGAAACCGTGGCAAGACGTTGACGCTGACACAGATTAAGCTTTCTTCGATCTGACGATCGCCTAATAATGCTTCCGTGAGATCGCAATATAAATAAGCAATTTCAATCGTATCGACTGGTTCTTTGAGAAGAAGGATCGCATCTCTGATCATCGCGATCGCAGTTTGCCATTGAGACTCAGCGATCGCGACTTTAGCTAAACCTTTGAGCGATTGTAATCGCAAAAAGTTATCGGAATTAGCTAGCGCTATATCTAGAGCGTTTTGGAAAAGACTAGCGGCTTGATTGATATCCCCAGACGACAGATACAATTGTCCTAAGTAAGTGTAACTTTTGCCGATCGCCGATTCATCTGTTGATTCAAGGCGGAAGGAGAGCGATCGCTCAAAGCTGATTAGGGCAGATTGAGGATCGTTGGCTTTGACGTAGTACTGCGCGATCGCATCATCAGTAAGAGCTTGACCTACAAGATTATTACCATAGGCAACCTGAGCATCTTGCAACATATTTAAAACTAAAATATCGCTCAATTCCCCCGATTCGAGCGCTAAGATTGCTTGAACATAGAGCAAATAAGCTTTCTGTTCGAGATTGGTTTCTAAATTTTGAGCAGAAAGCTTATTTAAAGTATTTTCTGCCTGTTGGATAAGAATTTGCGCCCTTTGCAAAGATTCTGGCTGCTTTGTGGCAATTAATTCCATTGCTAGATCGAGTAAGACTCTGGCAGTTGTGCCTAAGTTTTCGTTTTCAATTACGGCTTTGTTTTGAAGACATTGTTCAAAATAGGCGATCGCTAATGTGCGATCTTGCTGCCGCAGTTGCTGTCCTTGAATAAGAAATTCAGCTAATTTCATGAGAAACTCCACAATTATGCGTGTAATTTACCTAGTTTGAGGATTTACACTTCATATTCAATATCGTACCCAAAATTATGGAGAGAATCACAGAATGAGCAAAGACGCATACGTTAAGGTAAATATCTCTACACACTTAAATTAAGGTACAGGTGGAAATCACTAATCTGAAGCGTATTATACAAACACTCAATTTTGATCAACGTTTAGCTACAGAGTATTTATTTTTCCCCTTCGTAGGCAAGAGCCTTATCACCCATTTCGGCGAATGCCGAAGCAAGTTGAATCATGGTATTTAACTCTTGATCATCAGTAATTCCCTTTGGAGGAGGCATTGTTTTTGCTTTAATTCTATCTAATGTTTTATGCCGTAGTGTGAGTGCTTGGTTAGGATAGTTCAGGAGTAATAGGGGATTCATCTCTTGAGTATTACTGGGGTTATGGCACACTGTACATGAGTGTTCTCGCATTTTTATCTCAAATGCACGATAGCTTTCGTCTAGTGCTACGACATGGGGATTATTAGCTGAAAAAAGTGAAGTGTATAAACTAACCTTAGGATTTTGGGCATCATCATTACCTTTCCATTCCCATTTTCCGTCCCACTCTCTCATAGAAACTTGTCGAGATTGATCCTTCTGTGCTGACCTTAAAGCACCTTTAAGCCTACCATTTTCAATCATTAGTAGAATTTCGGTAGTTTTCTGATAGGAGTCCCATTTTTTTTCTGAATGCCAGAATGGATAAGGAAAAAAGCCTGAATCAAGTTGATTGCGAAACTTAACGGGTAAATGAACAACAGTAAGATTATTTACTTGCTGTATCTTTGGTTCACCTATGAACATGTATGTAGACAGATATAATCGCCGCAAAACCAAAGGATTAAATGTTGTTGTTTTACTCTCACTAAGATTGAAATGATCTAATTCTTTTTGTCCACCCCACCTAACTTCATTTGGCATTGAGTCTCGTAATATTTGATTTTTAGCAAGCTTCTCAGCACATTGTTCTCGCGCTATATTATCTCCAGATTCTGCAATCGGACATGCAGAGATAAAAACTTTGGCAATCTTTTCGGCTAAAACGACATCACTATTACTGACTTTAGTAGCTATTTCTGGTTGCGTAACTAAGGACGATGATTGTGAAGATGCAACACTAGGGGAGGGTGGAAGCGATTTGATCGCAGAAAATCCCCAGATTATTACAACAGGTAAAAATATCCCTGCGATCAAGTATAGGAGGATGGAAAGAAGACGTTTGGACACAATTTTTTATTTTTGTAGATAGTAAACGACAATATAAAGGATTCCGCCTTAAAACCCAGATTGTGATTCGCTGGCGAATCACAATCTGGGTTTTAAGGTTATTTATCTGGAAATAGCGATCGCGTTGGTGACAAAAGCTAAAGAATGCCAAAAAGATCGAATTTGATTGCTAACTGGTTGCCACTGCGTGTAATGGAAAAAGTGCTTGCCTTGCTGGCTCAGCCATAAGCGATCGCTATCTTTGAGATGCAATCTCCACTTTTGATAAGAGTTTTCGCCACCACTGCCAATCACATAGTCATCCATTGCACCACAGATTAACATCGGCACTGAGATCGGTGTAGGCGCGATGTTAGTTGGGGCATAAAGCGAATGCGGAATTAATGAATTGTCAAGGTCTTGCTTGAACAACTCAGCCAGCCAAGCAAGTACCCCTTTGTCACGATAGCCAAATAGATAAAAGGCAGTTCGCATTAGCATGGTTTCGCGGCTACAACTAATTAGCTGACGCTGTTCATAATAGTGACTATGCCAACTCGCGGCTAAATTAACACCAACTGATAATAAAGTAAGCGATCGCACTCGTTCAGGATATTGACGCGCATACAGCCAACCCACTAAGCCAGCAATGCCATGTCCCACTAAATGAACTGGACTTTCAAGGGTTTGTAAGTATTCGTGTAACGAGGCGATCGCTATATTTAAATCAATCGGCTCGTCAGGGTTTTGGCAATATTCCCATTGAGCGATCGCATATTGACGTGATAGCGATCGTAATAACGGCAAGTCAAAGCGGCGTAGAGATTGGCTAGTACATATACCCACGACTTGGGGCGAGGCTGATTGACTAAACGACATACTTTTATTGATAATTATTTTTAGTAAAATTTAGGAGTTTACAAAAACTCTTGAAAAAAGGAGTTAAGTGAAGAATACTTTTCCAATAAAATTTTTTCAGCAATCTATGTAAAAAAATATCTCTTCACTCAATCCTGCCAACGCATTTGAACTATGAATAGTGAAACGGTGTCGAGTCAAACATCCGTATCAAAACTCTATCGATACCTTAACTTTATTGATTATAATTGTCAATAGATTCTATAAAATATCTACAGCAATCTCCATTCAAAACCCAAAAAATATGAGATGGCGCTCTGTGCCATCTCATATTTTTTGGGTTTTGGTTTGTCAAACTAAAGCGAGATCAAACTCTACTGCCAAACTTTGACGGAGCGATCAGCACTACCACTGACTAGGGTTGTGTCTTTGGGGCTAAAGCTTAAGGCAAGAACTGGAGCTTCGTGAGCGGTGAGAGTTTGGGTTATCTCGCCTGTTTTGACATTCCAGAGTCGGATTGTTTTATCCGCGCCGCCTGAGGCGATCGCACTGCCATCGTGATTAAAGGCAACTGCTAGCACTCCACCCGTATGTCCTGATAGCGATCGCAAAACTTTGCCAGTATTCACATCCCAAATATTGACAGTTTGATCTTGGCTACCACTAACGAGGAGATTGCCATCGGGACTAAAAGCGATCGCATTTACAGGTGCAGTATGTCCCGTAATGTTCAGAATTTCTTTACCCGTATTCACATCCCAAATTTTGATTGTTTTATCAAAACTAGCAGTTGCGATTTTTTTGCCATTGGGATGGAAAGCAACCGATACGACTTTGTCCTGATGTCCTCCAAAAGTCTTTAATAACTCACCTTTGCGCCAGTTCCAAATCTTGATCGTTTTGTCAGCACTGGCGCTCGCCAAGATATTCCCATCAGGGCTATAAGCAACGCTATAGACCTGACCATCATGCCCTTCCAGATTGCGAACTGGTTTGCCACTGCGGAAGTTCCATAACTTAATTGATTTATCAATACAGGCGATCGCGAAGGTGTTGCCACTAGGATGAACGGCGATCGCATTAATGCCAGAAATCGAACCGAGGTGATTAGATAGAGTGCCAAAGGATTGATTGTTACGGATATTCCATAGACGTAATGTGCGATCGTAACCGCCACTAGCAAAACTAAATCCATTCGGGAAGAAAGCTACGGCTCTGACCCAGCCAGTATGTTCTGTCAAGTTAAGACGTAACTGATAAGCGACTCGTTGAGAAGGTTCAGATGTCTTAGGGGCAGGTTTGGAGGCGAAATTTGGTAAAGCGAAGTTAGGGAAATATTGATAGAAGTTGACCGCTCCCCAACTAATTCCTGCGAGACAGACTAAAGCGATCGCCCAACGCGTAGTATTTTTACCAATCGCAAAAGCTTGCCCCTGAAAATTGGCAGCATCTACACGCAAATTATCGAGATCATTGAGAACTTCTTGAGCAGTTTGATAACGATCTTCAGGATGATGCTTAACCATCCGATTGAGAATAGCGGCTAGTTCTGGTCGAACTGAAGAACTCATTTGCCAATCTAATAAATTGAGGTCTGCACGGCGCAATAGTTGGCTGGGATGTAAGCCAGTCAGTAACTGAATAGCCGTCAGACCGAGAGCATAAATATCGCACTTGGGCGTAAAGTATCCCAATGCTTGCTCAAATGGCATATAGCTAGGTGTACCGAGAATGACTCCATTCTGAGCCGCAGTTGCATAAACACCTTTGAGAACTGCAAAATTAGTTAATACAAAATGATTAGTATGACGATCATCTTGACGATGGATCAAATTGTGAGGATTGATATCGCCATGTACCATATTGTCTCTATGGGCAATATGCAGACTCGACAGCAGTTGTCGCAAAAAGTGAATTAGCTCTGATTCGCTATATAGCTTACCTGTGGCAATTTGATCGCTGAGACGAGTTCCATCAATTGCTTCTTCAACGATATAAAATTCCCCTTCTTGTTCAAAATAAGTAGTGATTTTAGGAAAATCAGAACTGCGATCGCTAAGTTGTTGTAATTTGGGGACTTCATTACGAAATAGCGATCGCGCCCAGTCAAGTTGGAGATTAGTTTTATTAATTAAACAAAAACTTTTAGCGATCCAGCGTGGCATCTCTTCAGAGATCGTGTCTTCGACTAAATAAGTCTGCCCATAAGTATCACTAGCGATCGTCTGCACAACTCGAAAGCGTCCGCCTAATAGGTTACCAAACACTTTACCGATTGTTGGTGATGCCATAAGAACCTTACTTAAAATGCAACGCTTGTCTAATTACTTATCTAAATTATAAGTATTTCTCTGCCGCCTTCGGCGAAAAAATACGATACGAATGTTTCCTGCCTTCGGCAGGAAACATTCGTATTTGAATTATAGCTATGCATCTGGCGTTGGCACAATATAGAGAATGCCAGAAATCAACGTGAGTGCAACTGCAAGCCAGAATAAGATGATCGCATAGGTCATTTTGATCAGTAAAGCTGCGATCGCCAAAATCTGCACGACAGTTTTGGCTTTACCCCAGAAATTTGCTCCGATAATTTGTGGCTTGCTTGACTGACTAGAAGCACTAGGCGCACCCCGCCACGCCGTGATCAATAACTCGCGCGTGATAATCAAAAATACCGCCCATGCAGGAACCTGACCAAGCTCAATAAACAACAAAAATAAAGCGATCGTCAGCACCTTATCAACCAAAGGATCAAGAAATGTCCCAAGTTCCGTAATCTGATTAAGTTTTCTGGCAAGATATCCATCCAACCAATCCGTAATCGCAGCGATGATAAATACGCTGAGAGAAATCATCCGCGTCAGCTCGCTATCTTGCCAACTGAATAGTCCAAAAATAATTGGAACTGCGATCAATCTTGAGAGAGTTACCCAAGTTGGTAATGTGATCGTTGAGAAAAGCATAAAATCTAAATCCTGCCTAAGTCCTGATTGAGAAATGCTATATGTTATTTGGTTTGGGTAACTCGCCAGCTAAGTTTAAGATTAAACCAGAAGTTCCAAATTGTGACGATCGCGATCGCAATCAGATTAGCAAGATATTTATTGATATGCAGATAATTGTAAAGAAGATTGAGAATAATCAAATTTAATCCAATCCCAACTAAGCAAATAAGATTAAACTTCAAAAAACGGACAATTCGTTTTTGCCAGCCGATCTGCTGACTAGAAATATCTCGAAACGTCCAAAGATCATTCCATAAAAAATTATTCATCACCGCCACTTCAGAAGAAATAATCTTGCTGCTGGTCAATCCCCAGCCAACTGTACCTAATAAATAGAAGATCGACATATCGACAAATACACCACTAAGACCGACAAGCCCATAGCTAAGAAATCGTTTGACAGGAAGATGAAGTTTTTCACGAAGTTTAGTGATCCTGCCACGCGATCGCAATCGTAACAGATGCAAAATATAATCGATATATTGCTTCCCAGATACTTTGCTCTCTCCTTCCTGTCGTTCCTGAAATACATAGCCAACCTCCGCAACAGTCGCGATATTACCCCGTCCGAGTACTTCAATCAAGATTTTGTAACCCAATGGATTCATCGGAGAGTTAGCGATCGCGTCACGCCTGACCATAAAGTAACCACTCATCGGATCAGAAACTCGCCCAATCACATTTGGCAAAATCAGCAACCCCAGCATCTGCGCCCCACGCGACAAAATTCGCCGCATAAAGCCCCAATCACTGACACCACCACCCTCGACATGACGACTCGCCACCACTAAATCAGCTCCTTTTGCGATCGCGTCAAGCATCTTAATTAGAGTTTCAGGTGGATGCTGCAAATCTCCATCAATTACACCCAATATCTCTCCCTGAGCCGCTTGCCAACCACGAATCACAGCAGTCGAAAGCCCCTTTTCTCCCTGACGGCGCATTATTCGTAAGTGTGGATATTCTGGCATCAAGTCTAATCCCACTTGCCATGTCAAGTCTGGACTATCATCATCAACAATAATTAACTCATAGTTCCCATCGTAAGAATTATCTAGCAAATGACTGAGAACTTCAACTAACTTCGCTAAGTTCTTACTCTCGTTGTAAGTAGGCACAATTAGAGAAAACGTAACTGAATCCTCAAAAAGAAGCTCATTAACTTGAAATGATCCTAAAGGAACAGGGACAAGAGAGTAAGACATTGTATTGATAGTATGGGTAAAACTCTGATTTGCTTATCGTATCATCTAGATACTGATATATTTTTCACATTAACGCAAATTAGACTTTATGAGGAATGCGAAGCGTCAACATAACTAACTTTAGGGGTTAAAAATTAGGGGTTAAAAAAATTTCTGAACACTCATAGCTGATAATGTACTGGGTTGGGTAGCGAAAACTTCCCTATCTATGTAGCTCAAAATACCTGCAAAGATAATATTATGGTTCAAAATATCGCAAAACCCAGCTTTGTTGCCTTAGAGAATATTGGAAAGTCTTATTTACAACCAAATGGGCAGACAATCTCGATTATTGAAAATATCAATTGTCAGTTGCAAGTAGGTGAAATTATTGCCTTACTCGGACCTTCAGGTTCTGGCAAGTCAACGTTAATGCGGATGATTGCAGGCTTGATCCCTCCTTCTGGAGGCAAGGTTCTCTACTATAATCGTCCCTTAGTAGGCTTAAATCCGGGCGTAGCGATCGTCTTTCAAAACTTTGCGCTTTACCCCTGGCTCACAGTTTTAGAGAATGTCGAACTCGGTCTAAAGGCAAAAGGTGAAGCAAAAGATACCCGAGTGCAGAAAGCATTACGGATGATCGATGTGATCGGTTTGGATGGGTTTGAAAATGCTTATCCAAAAGAGTTGTCTGGGGGAATGCGGCAGCGGGTTGGTTTTGCTAGAGCCTTAGCGGTTGAGCCTGAGCTTCTATGTATGGATGAGCCATTTTCGGCTCTCGATGTACTGACTGCCGAGAACCTGCGTTTTGAGTTGTTAGACCTTTGGCTAGAAAAACGCATTCCCACTAAATCAATTTTGATTGTCACGCATGGGATCGAGGAAGCGGTCACTCTTGCCGATCGCATTATCGTATTAGGTCGTAATCCTGGTCGGATTCGTGCTGATTTACCGATTACTTTGCCACATTATCGCGATCGCAAGAGTCCTGAATTTCAAGCCTTAGTGGATCAAGTTTACAAAATTCTCACAAATCCCGATCTGCCCGATAGTTCCACCCAAGAGACAACAACAACTTCGCACAGTACGATCGCCCCACCACCTGCACCACCCAAATACCAATCCTTACCACATGTGCGAATCGGATCAGTAGCAGGTTTATTAGAGCTAATTGAAGGTCGTCAAGAGAAAGACCTATATCGCCTTGCTCAAGAGCTTTTATTAGAAGTTGATGATTTATTACCAATCGTGGAAGCTAGCAGATTAATGGATTTGGTGGCTATTACTGAAGGTGATATCCAATTGGGCGCGATTGGGGAGAAGTTTATCAATAGCAATATTGACGAACGTAAAGCGATTATTCGCGAGTCATTACAAAAGCATATTCGCTTAGTACAGCAGATTTGTCAGCTTTTGCAAGCGAAGCGTAATCATCGCATTTCTGAAGAACTGGTTCTCGATATTTTAGAAAACTATTTCACTAGCAAAGAAGCCCAACGTCAACTCAGAACTGCGATGGACTGGGGGCGTTATGCTGAGCTATTTAGTTATGACGAACCTTCGGGAGAAATCTTTATCGAAGATAGTGCTACAGAAGCTGAGATATCTAATTTGTAGACTCTTTAATCTCCAAAATAAGATTGCGGCGCACTCTTATTTGTAAATTTATTTGTAAATTGCTTAATCCATCCCTCAATCGACCTTGCTTATGTTTCAGCCCACTATCGATCCAAAATCAGAGTTTCGTTCACGATGGAGTATTGGCGATGTTTTACTGCCTTTAGCGATCATCTCTCTAATTTTTATTGTTGTGCAAACTGCCAGTAAATTTACTGGTACTTACGATGATGAGTATGTGATTAATTTATCACTAAGTTTTTTACCAACTTATGCTTTACAAACACTGGTGAGGATGCTAGCGGCTTATGGACTTTCACTGGTTTTTAGTCTTACCTATGCCTATGTCGCTTATCGTTCGACCACATGGTCAAAGGTACTGATTCCACTGTTAGATATACTTCAGTCGATTCCTGTTCTGTCATTCTTGCCCGCAGTTGTGCTGGCGTTAGTTAGCTTATTCCCTGGTCAAAGATTAGGAATCGAGATCGCTTCGATTTTGCTGATTTTTACAGGCATGACTTGGAACATGACCTTTAGTTTTTATCAATCTCTTAACAGCATTCCTCAAGAACTAATCGAGGCAAGTCAAGTTTATCGTCTTAGCGCTTGGCAACGTTTTTGGACTTTGGAACTGCCATCGGGCATAGTGGGGCTAGTCTGGAATAGTGTGATGTCGGTAGCAGGTGGTTGGTTCTTTCTGATGCAGACAGAATCATTTACACTTTCTAATCGTAACTTTACGCTACCTGGATTAGGTTCTTTTCTGAAGGCGGCAGCCGACCAAGGCGATAATTTAGCGATTTTGTGGGGAATTATTGTCTTGGTTGGCATTATTTCTGTAATCGATTATTTTATCTGGCGACCGATGATTGCCTGGGCAGAAAAGTTTAAACATGAGACGGTAGAAGCAGCTCAAGTACCTGAGTCTCGCGTATTAGACTTTTTGAGGCGATCGCCTACGATGCGAATTATTGGCGATCGCTTATTTATGCCGATATCAGAAACTTTTAATCGTGGTTTTAGCAGCAAAGCAGAGGCTTCTCCTCTAACTAAGCACAAAAAATCTAAATGGATGAATTGGCTGAACTGGATACTGGTCGGAGCAGTCGGTTTTATTGTATTAGGTGGAACATTAGAAGCGATTATTCTACTTAGCAAAATGCCATTAGACAATTGGAAGCAAGTGCTAATCGGTGCTGTTTTCACCGCTATTCGGGTATTTATAGTCCTGATTATCTCCTTGCTGATCACGGTTCCCATCGGTGTAACTATCGGTCGCGATCCCAAGCTAGCTCAGTTTCTACAACCGATTGTTCAAATTGCAGCTTCAGTTCCCGCAACGGCTCTATTTCCTGTTCTATTGCTAGGTTTAGCAAATATTGGTGGAGGATTAGATATTGGGGCGGTAATTTTAATGACCTTAGGGAGTATGTGGTACATCCTTTTCAATGTAATTGCAGGAGCGCAAGCAATTCCATCAGAGCTTTTTGAAGCAGCGCGAGTTTATAAACTTTCTCGTCTGCAACGCTGGCAGACATTGATCTTACCCGGAATTTTTCCTTACTTAGTGACAGGGATTATCACGGCAGTTGGTGGAGCTTGGAATGCGAGCATTGCGGGAGAATACATTAAATTTCAAGGCAAGGTACTAACGGCGACAGGGCTAGGCTCAACGATTACCCAAGCTTCTGATGTTGGCGACTTCCCTCTTTTATTAGCTTCCACAATCGTGATGTCTTTGCTAGTTGTCACCACTAATCGATTAGTTTGGCGACCACTTTATCGATTGGCACAGGTAAAGTACCAATTGCTAGTTTAGAAGTTGAATAAGGAAATTGCTGCGCTCAACTGAGAAGGAATTGAAAAAATACTGATTAAATTGATTGATCGCATTTCTTTTCTAACCCACTCGTGTCAGCATGGCGATCGCCTTTTTTAGCAGTTTGTCATAGTTTAAGTAAATTGACTGGATAGGCTCGAACTGCTTCATCTACTGTGGCGATCGCCATATCATTTTGTATGGCCTGACAAATTAGCATTCTGTCAAAGGGATCACGATGTAGAGATGGTAGTTTGGCTAGTTGAGTTACACTGGCTTGATCGAGGTCAAGATTAAGAATTTGATAGCGATCGCAGTGTTTGGGAAAATATATTTCAGGGGATTCTGGTAATGGTAGTTTACTTAATTGATACTTAACGATCGCTTCCCAAGTAGACACAACGCTTAGATAAATTTCGTTGTCTATATCTTGAATGATTTTTTGTATATCTGTTGGTAATCGTTGATCTCCACCGATAAACCACAGGAAAATATGTGTATCTAATAAAATTTTCATTTTCCTTCAAAAGCATTCAAGATTTCTTCTGGTAGCGGTGCGTCAAAGTCTTCAGGAACGACAAATTCT
>JANXUJ010000157.1 GCA_025356295.1 Cyanobacteriota bacterium | reverse complement strand
TCTGGTCAGAGCCATACACAAATCTCTCCGTCACCGCAGCAAGAGAACCATCTCCATCTGTATCAACCGTCTTCGCAATACGCTGATTGTAGACATCATAGGTATATTCAGCAGTCCTGATAATCTCACCAAGAGCATTCTTAACTATGATACCAGTCAATCTATCCCTAATATCCCAACTATATTCTGTAACCTCATCAGTCGATTTATCAATACGCTTAGTTCTATTACTAACTAAGTCATACTCATAGCGATATTTATTGTCTTCCAACAGACGATTATTTACACCCGTGACATAGCCATTGTTAGTCCGATTACCATTGCTATCATAGGTATAACTCTCATCAGCTTGGAAATCATAATCCGCACCAGTGAGCTGACTTGTATTGTCATAGGTATAAGTCGAACTACCATCAGTACCAGCAACAGATGTAACCTTACCAGCCGCATCATAGGTTTGAACATAAGACGAAATAGTATTCGCGCCTTTACTGTGAGTAATATTAGTAAGACGATTGATACTGTCGTAGGTGTGACTTGTCTCTGCGACAAGATTTGTTCCTGTGACATCAGAATATCGCTTCTTGTTTGTGACTTGGCTAATCGCATTGTAAGCATAATCCACCCGCTTATTGCCCTGAGCATTCACAGTCAAGCGATTTAATGCATCATATTCATGGGTTGTGGTTACACCAAGGCTGCCATTGATGGTGTCGGTCATCGATAACACATTGCCCACATTGTCATAGCTGTAACTCATGATCGTGGTCGGCACATTAGCAGTACCCTGATTGCTATTAGTCAGCATTCTACCATCAAGGTCATAGGTATAACTGTAGGTGCTGTCTGGATCGGTGATTTGGGTGAGTTCACCTGCGGCGTTGTAGGTACTGACTATGTTGCGGATGAAATTACCTTGAGCATTGATCCAATTCTTCTGAGTGAGTCGATTGAGCTTGTCATAGCTAAATGCTTGAATCGTGCCATCCCTGTCCATGATCGAGGTGACATTACCAACGTGGTCATAAGTGTACTTTCGTACCGCACCGTTTGCATTAACTTCACTAGAAAGTCGATTAATTGGCGAACTATCGCTAAACCGATCGCCAACAGACTTCCCTTGGTTAGTAGTCACATCATAGGTAATCACATCCGTGAAATTGTTAGAAGAAAAAGCGACAGTCTTTCCATCTTCACTGATTTTAGAAAAGACTCCGCCAATCTCAGAAGACAGAATTTTAAGTGCTCCAGTCGTTAGATCATACAGAAATACATCGTTGACACCAGGCGTATCACCATCTGTGAGTACATTTCCAGAAGAGAAAGTTAAGAATTTACCATCGCGATCAATAGAAGGCGCGAATCCTGCTGCAATTTTAGTTGTAGACCCTGTTTGTAAATCATGCACAAAAACAAAAGTGCCATCTCTACCTGACAAACTAGGCGCGTCAGAAGTAAATGCTACATATCTTCCATCACCGCTAATACTATGATAATAACTCTTGCCATTGGCTTGATTGCCAGAACTACTTACACTTACTCTGGATGTCGTTCTTCCAACTCGGTCATGGACAAAAACATCGGCAACTCCATTTGTATCATTGTCAACAAGATTAGTCGCATTGGAAGAGAAAGCTATATAGCGACCATCCTCACTGATATCGATAGATGCAAATTGGTCAAGTCCAAGATTGGATTCATCTCCATTACTGCTAATACTAATTCTCTCAACATCTCCTGTTTGTAAATTCTTGACAAATAAATCTGACACGCCATTTGTATCATCATTAACAATATTCGATTCGCTAGAAACGAAAGCGATGTACTGCCCATCTCCGCTGATTGCGAAGCCTTTGTTGTAGTCGTTAAGTTCTTGATTGCTATCTCCAATCAGCGAAGCAATCATTCTCGTGGTCTGATTTTCAATGTCTCGCAGATATAGTCCAGCGCGAGCAATACCATCAAGCCCTGTGATTGTTGAGTAGAATGCAAGAAATCTACCATCATTGCTGATACTGGTTCCGTAGCTACCTGCGTTTGGTGCTTGTCCATTAACTTAATGATTATGATTTTGGCGATCGCTTTGTTTTAGCTGACTTTGGTGTTTGAGCTTTTTCTGTTGAAAGTTTTTGGAGCTTTCGGACTTCTTTGAGGCTCAGTCCTGTAAATTGGGCAATTAAGTCTACAGAAATGTTACAACGCATCATGTTTGTGGCGATTTGGGTTCTTTCCTTGGTCTTGCCTCTAGCCTCGCCTCTAGCCTCACCTTCAAGCAAGATTTCTTGATAAATAACTGATTCTTTCATGATTTCGCTCCTTAAAAGTCTTTGGATGATTTCTTTGTTCAGGGCTATACCCGATATTATAGCGGTCGATGCGGCTACGTTGCTTTGTACTTGTTTGTCTTCGATATTTTCAATTTGCCTCGCAACTTGTCTTAACGTTTCTTCGGGGTTATTGGTTTGTGATAGCGTGGCAAAGGGCAATAGTCCTTGATATTGTTGAAATATTTCTGTGGGCTGCTCCCATAACCTGATGATGTTGAATTCATGGTTTAGTCCGCCAATATTGAATGTGCTTTCGTAGACTAATCGTGATTGGCTCCGTGTCAGGTAAATAACCACTTGATATATCTGTCTTTCAGGGAATTTGCGATATAACCTGAGTCGATAGTCTGCCATGCGGAACGGGATGTTTTTGTTTGGCTCGGTCTGAAATTCTATATGCAGAATAATTTCGCTTGATTCTAGAAATATCACGGAGTCAGCCCGAATTGGTTCGACTGATAGTTCTGATGGTTCGAGTTTTGTGAAGGCGATCGCTTCTCCTAACAGCCAACTGGCAAAGTCGGTGGGGAAGGTCTCGGCGAGGTATTTACAGATGTTGTCGATCATGGCGGGATTTTATCATTATTCTGATTAGCACCATAAACATAACGCTCAGTCATCGCCACTGCCGCACCATCCACATCAACCGTCTTCGCAATGCGTTGATTGTAAACATCGTAAGTATATTGAGCAGACCTGATGATATCTCCATTGACATCCTTAACGACAATACCAATCAACCTATCCCTGATATCCCAACTATATTCCATCACCTCATCAGTAGATTTATCAGTGCGCTTAGTTCGATTGCCCACGATGTCATATTCATAGCGATATCTATTGTCTTCCAATAGACGATTATTTACACCCGTGACATTACTAGAATTGGTTCTATTCCCATTATCATCATAGGTATAATTCTCATCAGCTTGGAAATCATAATCAGATTCAGTGAGATGATTCGTATTGTCATAGGTATAAGTAGAGCTACTATCAGTACCAGTGACAGATGTAATATTGCTAGCCGCATCATAGATTTGAGCATAGGAAGAAATGGTATTTGCACCTTTGCTATGCGTGATATTGATAAGGCGATTGATGCTGTCGTAGATGTGACTTGTCTCTGCGACTAGATTTGTACCTGTGATGTCTGAATATCGCTTCTTGTTTGTAACTTGGCTTATCGAATTGTAAGCATAGTCCACCTGCTTATTGCTTTGAGCATTCACAGTCATCCGAATTTAATGTGCCAAATGTTTTTTGTCCAAGCTCTTAAATCAGCAGATGTTTGCTATCCTAGCCCGCACGGTGTTGTAAAAGCTTGCCGAGGTGTTGATGTGCCTCTACCCAGTCTGGAACAAGTGAAATCGCTGATTCAAAACAAGCGATCGCTTCATCGACTTTGCCAATGTTGTTTAAGAGAATGCCAAGATTGAAATAGGGTTGAGCAAAATTTGGCTCAATGTCAATTGCTTCCTTGTAGGCAAGAATTGCATCTTTAATTTGATCTTGATGGATAAAAGCACTGCCGAGATTGCAATGGGCATCAGCATAACTCGGATCAATCTGAATCGCTTGTTCAAAACAGGCGATCGCCGTCTTCACCAAATTTAAATCTTTGGTCGAATTAAACTTCTGCATCCCAGCCACCCCCAACGTATTGTAGTCTTTGCCTTGCAAAAGTTGGCGAGCATCTGCACGCTCATAAATTGCGCTGACCAATGCTAGATCGTGTTGTTCCAAATATACTTGAGCGATCGCGCGATAACCATCCACCTCATCAGGATTTGTGGCGATCGCCCTTTCATAACTAGCGATCGCTTCTGCAACTCTACCTCGTGCTTTGAGGCTATCTCCTAGCTTGCAATGATATTCAGCTAGAAAGCGATCGGGTGCAAGCTCTAGTGCGGTCTGAAAACAGGGAATTGCTAGCTCCGCCCATCCCATTTGTTGATACGCATTACCTAGTCCTAATTGTGCCTCCATTGATGCTGGATCAAGAGCGATCGCTTTATTAAAACTAGCGATCGCTTCCATTATGTTTCCTTCTAATTGGTAGATTGTCCCAATTCGCTGATGTGCGCGCGCAAAGTCAGGATTCATGGCTAAGGCGCGTTGATAGTTTTTTAGCGCGAGGGAAGTATTGTTAGAACTACTGTAGCGATCGCCATACTGCACATAAGTCTCTGGTGATTCAGTAGTTGATGGATTGATAGACTCGGTGACATCATTATTCATGGCGATTAATTCAAGTGATTACAGCGTGATTTTTATTGTGGATAATCTGGTTTTTCATGCTCAATAACAAACACATTGGAATAGAGATGTGCCACAATTTCCTGTCCTTGCTGCGTCAGCGACAGATAGTACAAAGCATCTTTGACAAATGGATAGACATTTGTCCAATAGAACTTAGGATAATTGCGCCGTAAATCTCCTGGATGAGCATATCCCAGAGCCTCATTTACACCAGTTTCCTCAAATTCATAATACAAAGCCCCAATTTTCTTGAGATAGCGCGGATCGCTAAGTTGTCCAATTAAATCAGCTGATCGTACTAATCCTGCAAAGTGAGTCGTATCCTGATGATCGCCAGTCTTCGGCACAGGAAATCTGGTTAGTTCGATATTGCGACAAATTTTTTCAGCATTGATTAAGCCATGATTGGCAAAGCGCTGATTTACAAATAACTTAGCGCGATCGACATGATACGGCGTAAGTCCTGCATCAGATGCTCCTGCTGGCAACTCCACCATGCCATCTCCTATCCCAGTTGCAAACTTACCATTACCATCTTGCAGGCAAACACCTTTGACGTAGCCAATGTCATGGCAAACAAGCGAAATAATGTAATGTAGCCAATCTTCAGGAGAGACTCGCCCTTCCCGAATATGCTTACCCCGCAAAATCTCCTGTCCCACCAAAGTCACTAATATCGTATGTTCTACATTGTGATAGAGCGCATCACTATTAGCGATATTTTCCAAAGCCATGTTACCCGCCCAGCCAATAATGTCCTCATAGTCATGCATATAACCGCCATAGGTGCGGTGATAACCTAACTTTAGTTGTTCGACAAAATTACTAATCAGCAGTTCAGTTGCGTTAAACATAAATCCCTGTATGCCTATCTAAAACCTAAATCTACTCTAGTTGATAACCGCGTTTACTGCTTGATTAATAACTGTTTGACTAATATTACTTGAGTAGTATTATTGGGTTGGTAACTCTTAATTGTACATACTAAACATGATCAAACACTTTGCTAAGCGCTTATTGCTGCCTGTTTCCGTTGCGTTAGCGATCGCCTCATGCCAACAGCCTCCCGCGACAACAACATCGCCATCGGTTGCCGCTTCAACCTCTCCTACGGCTAGTCCTTCATCGGCATCACCGAAGGCTTCAGAATCTCCCAAACCCGCAGAATCGCCGAAGGCTTCAGAATCTCCCAAAGCCGATGCTGCTCCATCTTCTGCTAAGACCAAAGATGTTGATGCCTTTATCAAGGGGAACGCTGAATATAAAGAAATGTATGCAGCAACTGATGGAATCAAGTATATCGGTCTAGTCGAAACTGAGACTTGCAAAGCTTTGGATCAAGGTGTCCCTTTTGCGACTTTGATTGATGCCCTAGAAAAGGAATTTGACAAGCAAGGTACAGCAATCCCTGCGGATAAGCTGACGAAGCTGAAAGAGTACACTGGTTTTGTAGTCGGTGCTAGTGTGGCGATCTCTTGTCCACAGCACAAAGACAAGATTAAAACATAGTCAAGATTAAAACATAGTAATCTCATCATCTATTTAGGTATTAACACGTTTATAAAACGTGTTAATACCTAAATAGAGAAAAAACAACCTCTTAAAATTTTTATGCTAAATGCTACTTTGTCCAACAAGCTCGATCGCTTACGTCAGATTTTTAACGAGTCATCTGACGTACTTGTTGCTTATTCAGGCGGTATTGATAGCACGCTTGTTGCCAAAGTTGCTTTTGATGTTTTGGGCGATCGCGCTTTAGCGATCACAGCTAACTCACCGTCATTATTACCTGCCGATTTAGCTGCTGCTCAAGTCCAAGCCGAATTTATGGGAGTCAAGCATCAAATCGTGCAGACCGATGAGATGAATAACCCTAACTACACCTCAAATCCGATTAATCGCTGCTATTTTTGCAAAAGTGAACTGCACGATACGCTCAAACCTCTTGCTAAGAGCATGGGCTATGGCTATGTGGTGGATGGTTTAAATGCTGATGACTTGCAAGATTATCGTCCTGGTATCCAAGCGGCTCAAGAGCGTGGGGTGCGATCGCCTCTCGCTGAAGTGGGGATTAGCAAAATAGAAGTACGCATGTTATCGCAATATCTTGAAATGCCGTGGTGGGACAAGCCTTCCCAACCTTGCTTAAGTTCAAGATTTCCTTATGGTGAAGAGATTACGATTGAGAAATTGCGGCGGGTGGGAAATGCTGAGCAATATCTGCGTGATCGCGGTTGGAAAGGAGATATTAGAGTGCGATCGCATTCTGATACTGCCAAAATCGAGGTGTCAAGCGATCGCCTGAGCGAATTTATGAATGCGATGGAGATCGGTGATCTCACCATAGCTTTCCGAGAATATGGATTTACGGCAATTACTTTGGATTTAGAAGGATTTCGGAGTGGCAAACTGAATGATCATTTGAGTTAGGCGATCGCCTAACTTTTTTTGGGTTTTAGTAAGAATTTTATCTCGTTTGATTAGAAATTCTTATACTTTAGCTATAAATGTTTTGCTTAACTTCTGAGTAACTTCTACATAATTACGATTTTTATATGCATAAAAATTTAGATTTATGCCGTTATTAACATATTCATTAAATTATTTCCTAATAATTCTTATAAAATTTATTTTAGTATCTATCTTTAGAGATACTTATTGCTATTTTTGGCACTTTATTTCTAAGAACATGTCTCGATAAGGCTTACATCCAAACATAATCAGCTAGACATCGTAAACAAAACTGAAATTTTCTTGTGTATTCAACTGCAATGCATATAAAAGTTGTTTGACTGCAAAAATGCCTATGTCTTTAGACATACTTTTATAGGTGTTTTTTTGTGATTATTATCACAAAGTTCCATTTTAATAAAGAATCCTAATCAGAAAGAAGAAAAATTTCGATTTTTAATGAGAAAGAAGGCTTTAAACCCATACTCAGTATTGCTTTAAAGACTATACTATCGCTATTTCAAATAATCATGTTAGTCTGAACCACATGAGCAAAATTGTTAATGTTTTGTTCCCATATCGCTAAATTGTTTATCTTCATTTTCTGCTTTACCTATGCTTAATTGGAACTGGAGCTACACTCTCTCTACCTCAGTAGTAGCTCTTGCTATCATCTCAAGTCTCGCTAACCATAGCGCACAGGCTCAAACAGGAACTCAATCAGAAGTTCAAGCAACTAATGCTTCTATTTCTCTACCTAACTCTTTATCTAAATCCACGAAAATTGGTGAAACGCGATCGCAGTCATTGATTAAAACACAAGATGATTCGATCGCTCGTATTTACACCCACAAGCTGAATGGCAAAAATGCCGCTACTGTCTACGTTCGTGGCATTCCTGTCGTCACTTACATAGAGTCCGAAGATTCAGTAAAATCTACTGCGGATATATCTAAAGATAAAAATGATAAGAGCAACATCAAAGAAAATTCTGAATCTGTCAAGATATCGTCAAACGTTCTAGATGCTAATAGCTCCGAGCATCTACTGACTTCTACAAATCCTGTCGAACGTGCTACTGCGGCGGCGGCGATGATCAATCAACTCAATCGCGATGGTTTTGACGCTAAGACGATCATCCCTGCTTGGAAGAATGGTAACTATGTAATTAATTTGGGCGATCGCGCAACTTTAAAATTCGATCAGCAAGCCATATTTCCAGAGTCTCAGCAAAATAAAACTCAAGATGTCTTAGAGTCAGCCAACTTGTTACGCCGTTTGCTCGGTGGTGCTAACCCTGTTTCTGAAGTTGTGAATGCTCCAAAACCCCAAATTGCTGCTAGCTCTTCATTCAGCCCTACTTTAAGTAGTCGCGTCATCGGCGTAATGTCGGGAATGGCTTCATGGTACGGTCCAGGATTTGATGGAAATTACAGTGCTAGTGGTGAGGTCTTCAACGCCAATGACTTGACCGCAGCCCATCCTAGCTTGCCATTCGGCACTATTGTACGAGTTGTGAATATGGACAACAACCAGTCTGTAGTAGTACGCATTAACGATCGCGGTCCTTATGCTCATGGAAGGGTGATCGATATTTCAACGGCGGCGGCGAATGTAATTGGTCTAATCTCGTCTGGAGTTGCACCCGTAAGGCTAGAGGTTTTGTCTCGCTAATATCTAATCTATCTGGCTAATATCTATCTGGCTAATAAAGGTGTTTCCTTGATGCAGCTATTTACAACGATCGCTTCTTTGCGTAGTTATTTGTGTAATGACTTGCGTGATCGAAAATCAATTGCGCTTGTACCAACAATGGGCGCTTTGCATGTTGGGCATCTGAGCTTGATTGATCGTGCGCGCACTGAAAATGATTGCGTGATCGTGAGTATATTTGTCAATCCTTTACAGTTTGGGGCGGGTGAAGATTTTGATAAATATCCGCGTACACTAGATGGCGATCGCCAGATTTGTGAGAATGCTGAAGTCGAGGCAATCTTTGTACCAAGTGCATCGGAGATGGGCTTAAGCAAAGCCAAAGCAACTTACAACATGACTCAAGTGATGCCGCCGCCCGAAATGGTGAATGTATTGTGTGGGCGATCGCGAATTGATCATTTTCAAGGTGTGGCAACAATCGTTACGAAGCTTCTAAATATTGTCCAACCTGATCGAGCTTACTTTGGCTGTAAAGATGGTCAACAACTTGCTGTGATTCGACAGGTTGTTAATGATTTAAATCTACCTGTCGAGATTATTGGCTGCCCGACCATCCGTGAGTCTAGCGGACTAGCTTACAGTTCACGCAATCAGTATTTGTCAGCAAGCGATCGCATTTTAGCCGCGCATATTTATCAGAGCTTGCTGTGCGCTAGACAAAAAATTTTAGATAGTGATGAGATTTGTGCAACTTCACAAGTTATCGCAACGGCGCGCAATTATCTAGACAAGTTCCCCACGATCAACCTAGAGTATATTGAGTTAGTCGATGCTAAGACCTTGCAACCTTGCGCTCAACCTGAGGCATCATTAATGCTAGCGATCGCTGCTCGAATTGGAAATACACGCTTGATCGATAATATATCGATAATATTTTGATAAGTCATTCGTCCAATCATTTAAGTATTAACGCCACAAATAACCAAACAAATATTAGCCGAAAGCCAATCATCGCCATTGATGGTCCCGCAGGCGCTGGCAAATCCACGGTTACGAAGCAAGTTGCCAATATATTAGGCTTATTATTTCTAGACACAGGCGCAATGTATCGCAGTATCACTCTTGCCGTGTTACGAGAAGGGATTGATTTTGGTGACCAAGCCAAAATCCAAGAGATCGCTGCCCAATCTAAAATCCAGCTTTTTGCGAGTGCGATCGCAGACCAACCAATGCAAGTCCTGCTCAATGGCGAAGATATCACCACCGCAATCCGCACGCCCGAAGTAACTGCAAATGTATCAGCGATCGCCGCCCAAGCTGCTGTCCGCGAAATTTTGGTCAAGCAACAACAAGCGATCGGGCGCTCAGGCGGCGTGGTCATGGAAGGACGCGATATTGGAACCCATGTATTTCCTGATGCTGAGGTCAAAATATTTTTGACTGCTTCAGCCCAAGAACGTGCTAAACGTCGTCAAGCCGATATGATTGCTCAAGGTCAAATCGCGCCTGATCTCGTTACCCTAGAACAAGAAATCGTAGAGCGTGATCGCCAAGACTCCACACGCGATCATGCGCCCCTAACTCAGGCTGAGGATGCAACTTTAGTCAACACAGATGGTCTAACCATAGAAGAAGTAGTTGCAGTCATTGTCAAAATGTATGAAACCATATGTGAAACTAAGTTTGATGACAAGGTTAATTACAAGGTTGATTAAGAATACAAAATTTATGAAGTTTTCACTTGCCAAACTAATTTCTAAACTATTTCCCCAACTATTGCTACTTGTCATCCCGCTCTTGGCGATCGCTGCTAGCTCGTTGCCATCAACCCAAGCGCAACCCGTCAACACTGCACTCACGATCCGCGCTGATATGCAAGAAGCTAACTCAATCACAGGCGTAGTTACCGCTACAGGCAATGTCAAAATGAGTTATCCTGCCCGACAGATTGATGCGATCGCTGAACAAGCACAGTATTTTTCTAAAGAGCAGCGCGTAGTCTTGACAGGCAATGTTACCGTCACCCAAGAAGGCACAAATAGCATCAAAGCTCAAACCATTACCTACCTAGTTAGTGAAGGAAGATTTGTCGCGGCTCCGACCAATAACCAACAGGTCGAAACAATTTATATCGTGCCAGACCGTGAACTAGGAAATACTCCTGCCTCTGCCACCACACCTGTCACGCAGATTAAACCTGAATTTAAAAAACAGCGAGTTAGCTCACCCACATCGGAACTTTCTCCTGAAAAGCCATCCTCAAATCCTTAAATCGATCAATGCAAATCACTCTCGACAATGTTAGTAAAACCTACAGTGGCAGGCAAGTCGTTCAGCAAGTGAGCCTCACCGTCAAACAGGGAGAAATTGTCGGTCTGCTTGGTCCAAATGGGGCGGGTAAGACAACCTCGTTTTACATGGCGACAGGGCTAATTCAACCTGATAGCGGCAGTGTCTGGCTCGATGATCAAAACATTACGCGCTTACCGATCCACAAGCGCGCGCGCATGGGCATGGCCTATCTAGCGCAGGAAGCCACGATCTTTCGGCAACTATCAGTGCGTGATAATCTCCTATTGGTAATGCAGCAAACTAATGTACCGCCCCAAAAACGAATTCATCGCTTACGGACTTTGTTGGAAGAATTTCGATTAACTAAGATTGCCGATACGATGGGTATCCAAGTTTCAGGGGGAGAACGCCGCCGTACGGAAATTGCCAGAGCTTTAGCCGTGGGCGAAGAGGGCCCAAAATTTATCTTGCTAGATGAACCGTTTGCAGGTATCGATCCGATCGCGGTCGGTGAGATTCAGACAATTATCAGTGACTTGCGCGATCGCAATATGGGCGTTTTGATCACCGACCATAATGTTCGTGAAACACTATCGATTACAGATCGGGCTTACATCATGCGCGAAGGTGAAGTATTTGCCGATGGTTCTAGTCGAGAACTAGCCAATGATCCTGATGTCCGCAAGTATTATCTTGGTGAAAAATTTCATTTCTAAAAAACTTTATTGCTAAATACCAGCACCTTCCGAAAATCCTTCATATTCTTCAGCATGTTCAAAATGATCAGTATGATCAGCAACAGGCGTGAGATGACGTGGACGTACCTTCTTTAGTAACGCTGCATCAATCATGTAGCCATTGACTGGGTGCAAAGTATGCGCTTCCGCGTTTCTTTCTAACTGCTCCACACGACCAATTAGCGATCGGATCACATCTCCCTCAGGATCAGGAACTTGACAATGATCGAGAGCTGAAACCTTTACACCATGACGATGCACAATCCGCCCTGGGATACCAACCACTGTGCAATCAGGCGGCACACATTTGAGAACGACTGAGCCAGCCCCGATCCGTGAGTTGCTACCAATTTCAATATTGCCTAATACTTTTGCGCCCGCGCCGATCACAACGTTATCGCCTAGTGTGGGGTGACGTTTGCCTGACTCTTTGCCAGTGCCGCCCAGGGTCACACCCTGATAGATCAACACATATTCACCGATGATCGCCGTCTCACCGATCACGACACCCATGCCATGATCGATGAATGCGCCCTTACCAATCCGCGCGCCTGGATGAATTTCGATACCTGTAAAAAATCTCGCCATCTGTGAAATCATGCGCGGAATCACAGGTAACTTGAGCATATTTAGCCAATGGGCAAAGCGATATAAGCTGATCGCGTGTAGTCCAGGGTAGCACAACAACACTTCGAGCCAGTTACGCGCAGCAGGATCGCGCTCAAAAATGATTGAGAAGTCTGCTCGCAGCGTTTTGATAATATTTTTCAACGGTTTTAAAACCCTTTTTTTAGATGTAACTGCTGTTTTCACGATCTTAGCCGATATTTTGCATCAAAAGTAACTACCCTTTGGCATGAGTATTTTTTCTCGGTAGACTTCGCAGCAACCTAGTTAAGCAAAAACTGTTTTGTATCTTGCCAGAGACTCTCTAAGTCTTTGCCAAGTGCATGATCATCATCTAATAATTTTAAAATAACTTGCGATCGCCTGTTTGCAAATTCTTGACTAAGCGCGGCTGGGACAACTTCATCGTGGAGACCGTGAAAGATTAGGATTGGGAGCGATCGCGTAAGTTTTTGTTCTGAATTATCTCCAGAATAATTTTGAGCATCGACAAAAAACTGAAATTGTAAATTCAGATTACGTTTTAGTCCGTAATGATAAAATTTGCGGCTGCCATCTTGTTGCCATTTAGCCACATTCTCTTTACCTAAAGCGTTAGCAAGCCGCTGACTAAATCCAAAAGCTGGGGCAAACAATACTAATTTTTGTACCAATGGATTTTTGGCAGCAAGTTGTACCGCTAAAAATCCACCAAGGCTAGAACCTATCACCACAAAAGGTTCATTAGGAGGTTGATTGTCATTTAAGTAAGTGCGATCAAGGTAAGCAAGTTGATCTGAGAGGGTGACAGTTGAAAAATCAGTCAGATTGAGATCAGGACTGTGCAGAGTTAGCCCAAGTTGTTCAAATTTTTGATGCATATACCTAGCCTTTGTGGATTGAGGACTAGACGCAAAGCCATGTAAATAGAGGTAATTCATATGTTTTCTGAGAGAGAGAAAGTACTTCGTGCTTTCTCTCTTTTCTGAGTCTTAGAATGGGAATCTAGGTAAATTAGGGATTGGAATATTGGGTGTGGGAATGCCAGGGATTGAGATCGGAAAATTTCCCCCTGGGAATAAGCCATCAAACACAGCCCGCACTTTGTCTATACCAGGGATTTGATTAGTAAAACCTTGAAATAAGTTTCCTTTGAGTAATGCCACAAATTCATTCTCAGTAAGTTGCTGGATTATTCCCAAGCCGCCTTTGTTATCAAACTCAACCTTTTCACCAGCCTTTAAAACAACTTCATTGGTTTGTTTCATAGGCTGTGGATTCGGTTCAGTTTTAAGAACTGGTTTATTATTTGTTGGCTCGGCATTTAGAGGCGCTAAGGGTCTCGATTGCTGTGGATTAGTTTGAGGGAAATTTTGAGGAAACTGCTTGACTTTGAGGTTGTCGTCTTCATCAATGAGCGGTGTGGCATTGCGTTTAACCACGACTTCGCCCTCTAATACTTTGACCTGTTGATTGCCAGACTCATCGATTTCGAGTAAATAAGTTGTGCCGCGCACTCCAGTCGTAATCGAAGATGAGCAAGCATTAATCGCGCCATTGACTAGCACCGTTCCCCGCTTAAGAAAAGCGCATTGACCAATCTTCAGGACAGAGTTTGCGGATAGTCGAGCCACTGCCCCTGTACTAAACAAAAGTGCAGTTCGAGAATTACCAGTACGGACTTGTTGTGGTTGTCTTGCTACATCTTGGAGATTTGCTTGCTGATTTTGGATGAAAACTTGGTTGCCATCAAGAATTTCCTGCACGATCGCTTGAGTCGATTGTGCAGATGCTGGAGCAAGCTGAGGAGCCGCTAGAGCAAAAATACATAAACCTGCAAAGAAAAAGGCAAGTCGTTTTTGCTGTTGTTGCTGCCTGAAAAATCTCTGAAAAGATGTCTGGAAAAAATTTTGTGAAAAGTTCCATAAAAACATGCAGTTGTTCTCCCTTATTGAGATTAATTATTGGACTTGAGACAAGGTTTAATGAATTGAAGGCTGCGTCTCAATTTATTAATCTTATTAACCGCAAAGACAGTTACATCATGCAAAAGGTTTCAGAAACATCTCAGATAATCTCCACTGATCAAGCGATCGCGACAAGTCATGTGAGTTACCAAACTAAATTTCGCACACTTTTGACTGATATTTCGGTGGCGATCGCAAAGGGTAGCAAAACCGCATTAATTGGCGCAACAGGATCGGGAAAAACCACATTGCTACGCTTGCTTAATCGCTTAATCGATCCCACCGCAGGAAAAATCTTTCTACATGGTCAAAATATTCAAGAAATCTCTGTGCAAACTTTGCGGCGGCGGGTACTGCTTGTACCGCAAGAGCCAAGCTTATTGGGGATGACTGTAGCTGAGGCGATCGCATATCCCTTACGCTTACAAAATTTAGCAACTAGCGAAATTGACGCGCGATCACAAAAATGGTTAGAAAAATTGCAGATTGATCACAAGTTGCTAAACCGTACTGAATTAGAGCTATCTCTCGGTCAAAGACAATGGATCGCGATCGCTAGAGCCTTGATCATGGAGCCAGAAATACTATTACTAGATGAGCCAACCTCAGCTTTAGATCGCGGTCTATCGCATTTGCTTTTAGATACTCTGACCGAACTAACCCAATTACCTCAGCCCGTCACCGTGGTGATGATCAACCATCAACTGGATTTAGTGCAGGTATGGTGCGATCGCTTAATTTGTTTACACGAAGGTCAACTGACTCAAGATACACTCGCTAGCCTAGTTAATTGGCAAGATATTGATGACTTACTAAGACGCGATCTAGGGCGCAATTCTAAAAAATTAGACCAAAACAATGAATTTTAGAACCGATCAAAAAGTTGACGCATTACGTCAACTTTTTGATCGGGTTTAACTTGATCGGGTTTAACCAATCTGGTAAGTTCGATCTCGACCTAACTCTTTAGCCCGATACAGAGCATAGTCAGCGGCTGTAAGCAGTACGGAAGGATTTGAATCAACTTTTGGGACTAGAGAGGTTACACCCATACTAAAAGTCACCCAATTACTAACCGCTGAATCTTCGTGAAGAATTGCTAATTCTAATAAGTTCTGCCGAATAATTTCTGTAACTCCCATAGCCCCTTCAACATCAGTATTTGGTAATACCAGTACAAACTCTTCACCACCATAACGAGCTGCTAAGTCCGCAGGACGGCGCACTGCTTGCTTGATCACGCGTGAAACCTTTCGTAAACAGTCATCACCTGCAACATGACCATAGGTATCGTTATAGTTTTTAAAAAAATCAATATCACACATAATCAAAGATAAGGGGCTTTGCTCTCTAGCCAATCTTTGCC
The DNA here is from genome assembly GCA_025356295.1 of Cyanobacteriota bacterium. Lineage (GTDB taxonomy): Bacteria > Cyanobacteriota > Cyanobacteriia > Pseudanabaenales > Pseudanabaenaceae > Pseudanabaena. The sequence continues at coordinate 22,012 of JANXUJ010000157.1, read as the reverse complement.
ATTCCTGTTCTAGATATTCATCAAAGCAGCGCCGATTAGCAAGTTGGGTTAAACCGTCTAAGTTAACCAATCGCCCCAACTGTTCATTAGCTTCTTGGAGCAGCCTCTCGGCAATAATGCGACTATTAATTTCTTGTTTTAGCTGTTCATTTTGTTCTTGTAACTGTCTTTGCAATCTTCGCAATGCCAGCTGATTTTCGACTCGGACTAATACTTCGGCAATTTGAAACGGTTTCGTAATATAGTCCACAGCTCCTACTGCAAAGGCTTGGACTTTATCTAAAACTTCATCGCGCGCACTAATAAAAATCACTGGAATATCACGAGTGCGATCGCTTGACTTTAAATATTCACAGACTTGAAATCCATTGATATTAGGCATATTGACGTCTAGCAGCACCAAGTCAGGCAGTTGATTTTGTACTTCTAACAGTGCAGTCGTGCCATCAACAGCGCCACAAACCTCATAACCCTTACGCATCAGCATGGTTAATAGCAACTGTAAATTAGGCGGCGTATCATCTACAACTAAGATGTACTCTTTTTTAGGTGCGGCTTCAGACAGTTGCATTTTTCCTATTGTCGAGACATCTGAAACTTAATACCAAAACTTACTACTACTTACGAAACGTCATATCAGCTAAGATACACAATGATAGCGGATATTTTTGTAAAGCTATATCACACACAAGTTTCTTAAAGTTTTCTATCATCCTCATAATAGTGTTAGCTAATGTCTAGTGGTGAATCTCAAAGAATCGATCTCTCAGGAAGCGCTTTGGGAATGGTCTCAACCATTAGTTTCCCTGCGATCGTAGGAACGGCTGACACAATGCTAAAGTCGGCAACCGTGAGGCTAGTCGGCTATGAGAAAGTCGGTAATGGCTTTTGTACCGCGATCGTGCGGGGGCGAATTACTGACGTTCGCATGGCAGTAGAAGCAGGAGCCGAGACAGCTAGAGAGTTTGGGCAATTGGTCTCGACAATTGTGATTGCGCGTCCTTATCCTAACTTAGAAGCGATTTTGCCGATTAGCACGCGCCTTAGTCAACTTACCGATGGACGCTATAGCCGACTGAGTAATCAAGCGATCGGCTTGCTAGAGACACGCGGATTCCCAGCGATGGTGGGAGCTGCCGACATAATGTTGAAGTCAGCCGATGTCCATCTAGCAGGCTACGAAACAATCGGGGCAGGACTATGTACAGCGATTATCAGGGGGAATGTCGCTGATGTGGCGATCGCGATCGAGTCAGGTATGTATGAAGCCGAGCGCATTGGCGAATTCCACACGCTCATGATTATTCCTCGCCCCCTAGACGACCTTGAAGAAACCTTGCCAACTTCCGAATACTGGATTGAGACTCCCACACCTGTTAGCATTCCGATGATTGCTCTGCAAGAACAAGAACGCGAATTAGTCCAACTCCCCAACCTAGAAATTGCTGAACTTGAAACCATCTCGATCAACAATAACAATCCTGAGATTCGATAAAGTATTCCTGTAAATCTCCGTTAAATAAGCCAACTTTATACAGTCTATTTAAATTTATCATAACGGCTTATGTTGTCAAATGTACCGCCACTCGTTATCGTAGATATAAAGATAGATTTGAATGTATTAATATCATTCGGTTTTTCTAATCATTCAGATTTATGGTGGTCATATCTCTAGTAATAAATACTTACTACTGAAAGCCAGAGTATATCTGTAATCTAACTATGTCAGTGCCAAATTTCATCTCATTTCTATTTTGTATTAAAAATTAAAAATTTGATGTTTGAAGCGAACCGTTCGTAGTTAGAATTAATAGTTGCGCTCGTATGTCTATATCTTTTGACAGTTGTCAAATCTGTTGATAGACCCAAGCGTGACAAACCTCAGTTTTTTAGAGAGTCGTAAGGATACTAAATTATGGCGATCGGTATTGGAATGATCGAGACCAGAGGCTTCCCAGCTGTTGTAGAAGCTGCCGATGCTATGGTCAAAGCGGCTCGCGTTACCCTTGTGGGTTACGAAAAGATTGGTAGCGGACGGGTTACAGTCATCATCAGAGGTGATATCTCTGAGGTGAAAGCATCCATCGCTGCTGGTGTTGAAGCGGCTAATCGGGTTAATGGGGGCGAAGTTGTTTCGACTCACACCATTGCTCGACCACATGAAAACCTAGAATATGTGCTACCCATACGCTATACGCGAGAAGTAGAGCAGTTTGCTTTTTAAATTCACTTTTTTTATTGATTTTTAGATTATCTCAAAAAGGTTTTCTCAAAAAAGTATCAAAAGACTACATTTTCATTAGTTATCATTATTTGTTTTTTAGGAGAATATGAATTATGGCGATCGCAGTTGGAATGATTGAAACTCTTGGTTTCCCAGCCGTTGTAGAAGCAGCAGATGCTATGGTTAAAGCCGCTCGTGTCACCTTAGTTGGATACGAAAAAATTGGTAGTGGTCGTGTGACCGTTATCGTTCGTGGTGATGTCTCAGAAGTCCAAGCATCAGTAGCCGCAGGCACAGAAGCTGTAAAGCGTGTAAATGGTGGACAAGTTCTTTCTACCCACATCATTGCTCGTCCTCACGAAAACCTCGAGTACGTTCTACCTATTCGCTATACCGAAGAAGTCGATCAGTTCCGTGACAATGTCAATTCCATTCGTCCAATGAACCGTCCATAGTCAAGGCATAATTCGCATTCACATCTGTACTTATAACAATATGCAAATCGCTAAAGTTTACGGTACGGTCGTCAGCAACTACAAAGAACCCAATTTATCTGGAACCAAGTTTCTGCTCTTGCAACTTGTTGATCTGCAAGGGCAACTGCTTCCAGACTATGAGGTTGCCACAGATACAGTTGGTGCTGGCATTGATGAATGGGTGTTGTTTACGCGTGGTAGTGGTGCGAGACAGGTGAGAGATAGTGCTGATCGTCCGATTGATGCAGCTGTTATCGCGATCATTGACACGATCAGCCTCAGCGATCGCACTCTCTACAGCAAAAAGTATAGCGAGAGAATGCAATAGCCATTATGGTAGTTCGTAGCTTTGCTGCCCCTCCTACACCTTGGTCTAGGAATTTGGCAGAACCCCAAATTGATCCATCCGCCTACGTTCATTCTTTTTCTAATTTAATTGGCGACGTTTACATCGGCGCCAATGTTTTGATTGCTCCGGGTACATCTATTCGTGCCGATGAGGGCAATCCTTTTCATATTGGAAATAGCACGAACGTTCAAGATGGCGTGGTCATTCATGGATTAGAAAAAGGTCGTGTTATTGGCGATGACGATAGAGAATATTCTGTCTGGATTGGCGATCGCACCTCAATCACACACATGGCTTTGATTCATGGACCCGCCTATGTTGGCAACAACTGCTTCATTGGGTTTCGCTCAACGATATTTAATGCGCGGGTCGGCGATGGCTGCGTTATTTCTCTGCATGCCCTTGTCCAAGATGTAGAAATACCTGCGGGTAAATATGTTGCCGCGGGTGCAGTGATTACCACACAGCAACAAGCTGACTCTTTACCAAATGTGCAGGAATCAGAACAAAACTTTGCCAGTCATGTTGTCGGTGTCAACGAGTCTTTGAGAAAAGGTTATCGCTGTGCTGATGATATTGCCTGTATTACGCCGATTCGTCAGCAACAAGATGACTCGTCACAACCAAGCGGCAAGATTACGGCTGACTTTATTAATATTCAACCTTTTAATCAAACTAATCAAAACCTTACCGATATACAAGTACAGAGGAATGAACCTATGAATGGGGATTTAGCGCAGCAAATACGACAACTTTTAGCTCAGGGCTATCACGTTGCGGCTGAGTACGCAGATGAACGGAGATTTCGCACTGGGTCTTGGCAATCCTGCGCGATCCCACATACATCTGAAGCTTCAACCGTAATTTCGGCAGTGCAAGCTGCTCTTGTTGAAAACGAAGGTGAATATGTGCGCTTATTTGGAGTTGATCCTAAAGCTAAGCGCCGTCTTACGGAAACAATCATTCAACGCCCAAGCGATAAGCCAGCGGTGATTAGCAATTCTGCTCCTAGCAATGGAGTTAGTAATGGATCAAGCCATAGCTACAATGCACCTAAATCTTCATCAAATGGTGCAGCTAATCCTAGCAATGGTGACGTTTATGGTCAAGTGCGTCAGCTTCTGGCACAGGGTTATCGCATCAGTACTGAATATGCCGATGCGCGACGTTTCCGTTCGGCATCATGGCAGACTGGTCCAGCGATCGATGCGTCTAATGAATCTACGGTAATTGTCGCTTTAAATAGCATTCTTGCTGAACATGCGGGTGAATATGTGCGTTTGGTGGGTGTTGACCCTAAAGCCAAGCGTCGTGTTGTCGAGACAATCATTCAACGTGCTGATAGCCAAGCGATAAGCATTGGTCAGTCCAATGGATCATCGAGCTATAGTGCGCCTCGTGCTGGCAGTAACGGTAATTCGGGTGATGTCGCTACGACTGTGCGTCAACTTTTGGCACAAGGACATAAAATTAGTGTCGAACACGCTGATGAGCGACACTTTCGGACAACTTCTTGGCAAACTCTTCCAGCGATCGCGTCTACCAGTGAGTCAGGTGCGATCGCGGCTTTGACAAATTATATTGCTGAATATAGCGATGAATATATTCGTCTTGTTGGCGTTGACCCAAAAGTAAAGCGCCGCGTAGTGGAGTTGTTAGTGCATCGTCCAGGTGGTCAAGCGATCGTTACTCGTACTGCGGTCAAAGTCAACAACTCTAGCAATAGCTCTTACGGTGGTGTTGGTAATCTCAGTGCCGATATGTTGTCACGCATTCGTCAACTGTTGTCTCAAGGCTATCGTATCGGCACTGAACACGCTGACGAGCGCCATTTCCGTACTAGCTCTTGGCATAGCTGCTCACCGATCGCGGCTTCTAATGAGTCTGAAGTGGTTCGAGCTTTAGAAGCTTGTTTAGCTGAGCATGGTGATGAGTATGTGCGTCTGTTAGGCATTGATCCCAAAGCCAAACGCCGCGTATTTGAAGGTATCATCCATCGTCCAGCCAAATAACTTACTAAATAGAGAACTGCGCTTTGCGCGGTTCTCTATTTAGTAAGTTATTTAGTGAATAATAAAAAAATAATGCAATCGAACCACTTACCACCTTTAGAACCGATCGGAGATTTTCGCTCCTACGTTTGTGGGGATGTAGTGATCGATCCAACTGCGGCGATCGCTTCGGGAGTATTAATCCAAGCTGATCAGGGTAGCCGTATTACGATCGCGGCGAGTGTTTGTGTCGGGATGGGAACCGTGATTCATGCTCAAGATGGGCTATTAGAGATTGGGATCGGGGCATGTCTGGGGGCGGGAGTTCTGGTTTATGGAACCAGCAAAATTGGTGAAAACTGTTGTATTGGTGCTTCGAGTTCGATTGTGCGTGCTGTAATTGCAAGAGGGGCGATCGTGCCACCATGTTCTTTGATCGTGGATCAGGCTGAACAGGATATCTCACCTGCTGAAGAAAGTGTTATTGAGAATGTAATTGAAAGTGTTATTGGGCGATCGCAGACTGAAATACCAGTTGATATCTCGGTTGAGACAATTATCGAAGCATTATCAGAATCATCGGAGATTCAAATTGAGTCTGATACTTCAACTCTTGTAAATGCAAATTCTGCACAGGCGAAAGCATATGGTCAATCTCAAATCAATCGCTATATCAAAAGAATTTTCCCTAACAGCTAGCAGTCAAGAATATAAGAACCTACTCTAATAACTGTTAGATATGTGACTAAGATCACCCTAAAGATGATACCTAAATTACACTTTTATCTAGGTTCATAAATTATTATGAATATTATTAGAGTAGTTTTTTGTCGCTAAGCTTAAATTAAAGAAACAAAAAGACGCAAAGCTTAGTCATTAAGGACGCTGGGGCAACATTATTGGAGGAATATGAAGATGAATAGCACTTTTACACTTAAATCTAGTATTGCCTTGTTAGTTTTAGGTGTTGCCATGATTGGAACTCCCTATCAACCTGCAAAATCAACATTAATCGCACCTAGTGCTTATCAACTAATGGCTGCTTCTGCGGTCGGAGCGATCGCTAGTATTATCTAAAATTTCTCAAACAGAAAAGGCGGCGCGTTGCGCCGCCTTTTCTGTTTGGGTGCAAGTCCCAGTTAAAAAGGTAGAATGTTGGAAAGATTTTTTGGCTGTGGTGAGTAAGGGGCTATTTTGGAAAAAGGTACGCTAGTCGAAATTAAATTACATGGCGATCGCCGCCTTGTTGTCATTGATCGCGCTGAAGGTAAAAAGCACTTTCAAGCGATCGATGAGAATGGCAACACCCATACAATCCACCCCCGCGAAATTAATTTCACGATCAAAGCTAGCGGTGAAAATTCAAGCTTCACACATACGCAAATTCCTACATTTCTGCAAAAAATTGCAAAATTTCTTGACCCATCCAGTCTAGAAATCGCATGGGAAATTTTGATTGAAGACGGTCAATCGACTAGCCCCAACGATCTTGCTAATCTCTTATTTTCCGAAAGCTCCGCTGTTACTGCTTACGCTTCGTACTGCTTATTGAGCAACGACAAAATTTATTTTAAGCAAAAAGGCGATCTCTATGAGCCGCGATCTAGCTCGCAAGTTTTAGAGCTAAGACATCAAGCAGATGCAGCTACGCAACGAGCTAAATTAATCGAAGAGTTTCAACAAAAGCTAACTGCTAAGCTTTCAGGTGAAGATGTAACTTGGACAACTAGCGATCGCACTAGGTTAGATTGTCTAGAACGCTATGCCCTCCACGGCGATGAAGCCTCAGACAAATCGGCTGCTCAAGAGCTTTTGAGCTTTGCCAAACGTTCTAAAAATGAACAAGCTGCTTTTCAAATGCTAGTTGATTTAGAAATTTGGGACGAACATGAAAATCTAAATTTACTGCGTAGTCAAATCCCAATCAGGTTTGCCAATGAATTAATTGTTGCTGCCGAAGCCTGTATTACTGCACCAATTCCTGACAGTATGCAGAGTTTGCGCTGCGATCTCACGCATCTCCATGTTTATACGATTGACGATATTAGCACCACCGAAATTGATGATGGGCTTAGCATCGAAACTCTCGCTGATGGCAAAAAGCGCATCTGGATACACATTGCCGATCCGACTAGATGGCTCGATCCTGAAAGCATTTTAGATAAAGATGCTCGTAAGCGTGGGACAAGCGTGTATCTGCCCACGGGAGTGATTCCCATGTTCCCGATGGATTTAGCGACGGGTCCAATGAGCTTAATCCAAAGCAAAGTCTGTCATGCGATGTCCTTTGCCGTTGATCTTGATGATCTAGGTGCGGTTGAGCATTTTGAGATCATGGCGAGTTTGGTAAAGCCCAACTATCGACTCACCTATGACGATGTCGAGGAGATGTTACAACTCGGTGTAGAAGACGATCTTGAACGGCTTGCTGATTTTGCCAGACTTCGTAAAAAATGGCGCGTTGCTCAAGGTGCAATCGAAATCCATTTACCTGATACCAGTGTCAAGGTTGATTCTAAATCTGAACAAAGTGGCGATCGCGTAAGTCTAGAACTGATGGAAGACACCTTCTCACGACAACTGGTTGCGGAGATGATGATCCTCGGTGGTGAAGTTGCCGCTAAATTTGCCCAAACCAATAACATTCCGATTCCCTACCGCTACCAAGAGCAGCCCGAATTGCCACCGCTCGATACTTTGATGCAGTTGCCATCAGGACCTGTGCGCGAATTTGCAATTTGTCGCTGCATGACTAAAGGTTCACTAGGGCTATATGCTTCCCGTCATGCAGGTTTAGGGCTAGATGCTTATGCTCAAATCACATCACCAATTCGCCGTTATAGCGACTTGTTAGCTCATTGGCAAATCAAAGCTTTCTTGCGCGATGAGCCTTTGCCCTTCACAGCGGAGATGCTGACAGGAATTTTGCAGGCGATTGAGCCTGCAATCTGGGATGCCAATCAAGTCGAGAAGCAGTCGGTACGTTATTGGAGTTTAGAATATTTGCGCCGCAACAAAGACGTGGTCTGGGAAGCACTGATGCTAGACTGGCTGCGTGAAAATGAGAAGCTAGCTCTAGTGCTGATTGAAGATTTGGGCTTGAAATTACCGATGCGAATTACGCGTCAGATTCAGGTTGGTGATAATCTGCGTATTAAAACTGGTGAAGTTGATCCTCGCAAAGATATTATCTATTTCCAAGAAGCGCAACCCTCTACTTCGATTTTAGAAATAGAAATGGATCGCGATCGCAGTGGAGATATTCTCGCCGATGAGTTTGTCACACTTTAGCTAAAATCAAACAGCTAAAACCCAATAAAAAAGCCTTGCAAAGCAAGGCTTTTTTATTTCTTAATCCCCCCAAATATAAAACCTGCTGTGCAAGCCTTACGACTTTAACGGCGATTAGAGTAACGAGAATTATTTCTTACTGGGATAGGAATCAACTCAGGTTGAGGCTGACTTTGACCCAGAAGGGATTCCAAGACGCGATTTAAAATCTCGCCGATTTCTTGTAACACTTTTTTGATCGCTTTCACTATGCTTGGCTCCCTACCATCGTCTAGGTTTATTTACTTAATCATAACAAATCTTTTTCTAAACAAATCTAAAGATGACATTACAGTTGCTTTTCTGATCCAATTTCTACCTCTAGAGGGACTAAATCGCAGCTCGATCGCTTCAACTTTGCCGTCAGGATAGGCGATCCCCACATAAACTAAGCCGACTGGTTTCGATTCTGTGCCGCCTGTTGGTCCCGCGATCCCCGTAATGCTAATTCCCCAATCAGATTTGAGTTTGGTTTTGACACCGTGTGCCATTTGTTCGGCAATGATCGCACTGACCGCACCATGTTGATCAAGAGTTTGGCGATCAACATCTAATAAATCAACTTTGACATCGTTGCTATAGCTAATCACCCCTCCCAAAAAATAACTGGAGCTACCTGAGGCTTCGGTCAACATCTCGCCTAACCATCCGCCTGTGCAGGATTCGGCAACTGCTAGAGTTTGACTACGCTCTTGCAAAAGCTGACCAGCTACAGATGCGAGGGTGTCATCATCAGTGCCATAACAAAACTCGCTGGTGAGTTCACGAATTTCGGCTTTGACTGGGGCGATAAGCGCGATCGCTTCTTGTTGAGTATTTGCCCGCGCTGTAATCCTCAATCTCGCCTGTCCATAGTTGGCATAGGGTGCGACTGTGGGATTTTGAAGCTCGAATAAATGATTAACTTTTGTGGCTAGGGCAGATTCAGCAATCCCCCAATACAACAAAACTTCTGAGTGAAATGTACCTTGACCATAGTTTCTGGCTTGCAGCAAAGGTGAAGCGGTCTGCTGCCACATGGGATAAAGCTCGCTGGGTACACCAGGAAAGGTGAGAATCAATAAATTGGGCTGCGGTTCCCAAATCATGCCAGGGGCAGTACCAACAGAATTGGGCAAAATCTCTGCACCTTTGGGTAGCAATGCTTGTTTACGATTATTAGGTGTGAGCGTCCTACCTGTCAGAGTCGCCATCTGCTGGATGCGTTCCCAAATTTCGGGACGTTCTTCTAGGGGTGTATGGAAAAAGTTAGCGATCGCTTCAGTAGTCAGATCGTCAGGTGTGGGACCCAGCCCGCCAGTAGTAATGATCAAGTTGGAACGGCTAGAAGCGATCGCTAAAGCTTGATGAATGCGATCGGGATTATCACCAACAACGGTTTGATAAAAATGTGGGATACCTAGCAAAGCTAATTGTTGCGCGAGATACTGGGCATTGCTATTAAGTATTTCGCCTAACAATAACTCCGTACCGATGCAAAGGATTTCTGCGCCTACATTCATATACTCGGTTTCACTAAAAAGTAAAGGGGTGCGAAGCACCCCTTTACTTTAACCGATAATTTCACGGCGCTTTGGCTTTTCAACATTGATCCGAGGACGTTCCACCTCTATCTCTGGACTTTCTTGACGCTCGGAATATTGGTCGTGATAGTTGTTGGAGGTGGTGTCAGGAGTTGGGTCAAATACTTCAAGTCTGGCTATATGACCCGCTTCTTCGGCGGCGGTCATGACGGCTGTCCGCACCGATTGGACTGTCTGTCCCCCGTTGCCAAAAACTTGCTCTCGATCTTCTGGATCAACAGCAACCCGAATCCAGACGCGATCGTTGTTGTTACTTAACTCAAAATCTAGCCGCAGAGCATCTGGATGAGCAAGCAATGGCTTTAGCAAAAAACTAATTAAGGTATTGTAGTCAGGCACAAATTTGGATTACTTTAAGCGTTAACTAGATCAAATACTTTAGCTTTTTCAAGGATGCGGCGTACTGTGTCAGTAGGTTGCGCGCCTTGTTTGATGCGAATGACGATCGCGGGTACATCGAGTTGGGTTTCTTTGGTGCGTGGATTATAAAAACCAAGCTCAGCAAGAGGGCGACCATCGCGGCGGCTGGTGCTGTTTACGGCAACGATGCGATAGCTGGCTTCAAACTTTTTGCCAAATCGCTTCAATCTCAACTTCATCATAGGTTTATGGCTCTAAATTTCTGCGTGATGCGGTTCAATATTTTAGCAGAATTATAATCTTAGCATTATTTAGAATGTGTTTTAAAAGGACGACGGAAATGAACGGTAAAGTTTTTATTGTAGGCGCGGGAATTGGTGGCGTGGAGTTCTTGACGGTTCGGGCTAGGGATTTGATTGGGGCGGCTGAGGTGATTATTAGTGACGCGTTGGTTGATCGCGCTTTATTAGAACTTACACCGCCCCATGCAAATCGCATCATCGCGGGTAAACGCGGCGGTCAGGAAAGCATTAAGCAACTTGAAATTAATCAGATGCTGGTGAAATATTGCTTGCAAGGTAAGCGCGTGGTGCGCCTCAAGAGTGGCGATCCTTGGATATTTGGGCGATCGCTGCCTGAGATACTTGCCTTACAAGAAGCAGGTTGTGAATGGGAAGTTGTGGCAGGAATTTCGAGTGCGATCGCCGCCCCAATGTTGGCAGGGATACCACTTACAGAAGTTGAATCTAGTTCTTGTTTTGCGGTGATGACGGGACATGATCTGAGTCGGTTGCCGTGGGAGGCGATCGCGCAAATTCCCACGCTCGTAATTTTGATGGGGACAAATAATCTGACGGGATTATTGGAAAAATTGCGTGAGGGTAAAGATGCCGATACAGCGATCGCGATCGTGCGTTGGTCTGGTCGAATTGATCAGCAGGTATGGACGGGAACTCTTGCGGATATTCAGTCAAAATTGCCTTCAGGCTCGCTATCGCCATCAGTAATTGTGATTGGGGAAGTCGTAAAGTTTCATGAGCAATTATCTAGTTCGCGCTTGCAAATGTTAGAAAATTTTGAGCAATGTATAGAAAAATTACCATTGCAAGGCAAAACGATTTTAGTGACGCGTTCGGCGGGTCAGGCTAGTTTATTTACTGATTTATTGACCAATCAAGGAGCATCGGTGATCGAGATGCCGACTTTGGCGATCGCGTCGCCGACCAGTTGGCAAAGTTTGGATCAAGCGATCGCTGATATTGCTGATTACGACTGGTTAATTTTGACATCAGCTAATGCGGTTGAGAGCTTTTTTGGACGTTTGCAAAAATCAGGTAAAGATAGTCGCGCTTTGCATTCACTTAAAGTAGCTGTGGTCGGACGCAAGACGGCGGAAGTATTGGCAAATTATGGGATTGCGCCTGATTTAGTACCGACAGATTTTGTGGCGGATGCTTTGGTGGAGGCGCTTGTTAATCAAAATCATGTTTTAACTGGCAAATTAACTAATCAAAAAATGCTATTCCCACGAGTGGAATCAGGCGGGCGCGAAGTTTTAGTGGAGCAGCTACAAAAATATGGCGTGGTTGTGGATGCGATCGCTGCCTATGAGTCACGTTGTCCCGAAGCGATCGATCCTGTCGCTCTAGCTGCTATCCAAAATCAGAGACTGGATGCGATCGCTTTTGCTAGCTCTAAAACCGTGAAGCATTTTTGTTTATTGCTGGATCGCGTTGCGCCCAAAGAAACTTGGCAAGGATGGATCGCGCGGGTCAAAATTGCTTCGATTGGTCCTCAGACTTCTAAGACTTGCGATGAGCTAATCGGGCGTGTTGATTGCGAAGCACTGGAATATACCTTAGATGGCTTAGTTGAGGTGATTAACAGAAGTTTTGTATGAATAAATCAAACAATTTCTGACATTTACTTGTTTTTTTCATACAATAAAATATATAGATTATTTTTAAAGATGCGACACAAATCGTGATCTAAACGAGTCTATTTAATTAGCCTAGTGGCATTTTTTATTGAGGCTTAATTGTATGGAACTTGTTGCTTATCTACATAGTGAAATGCTTTGCGATCGCTTACAGCAAGGTGAAAGTATTGATCAGACTTTAAACTGTCAAACATTTAATGCGATCGCTAAGTCTTCGCATCACGCCAAATCGGCTTTGTGCATTGGACTAGCTGCTGGTGCGATCGCCATGAATGCCATGCCAATTGCTGCGTTTGCTTACACCTCAGACATTGCTAATGTTCAACAATTGCTAGCTAGACGTGGTTTTAATCCAGGAACGATCGATGGGGTTAAAGGTGCGGCTACGACAGAGGCAATTATTGCCGCGCAAACATTTTATAAGCTAGAGACTGATGGTGTAATCGGATCGCAAACTCTTGCTGCTTTGCAATCTGACACTTACGAAGCTAATGGGTTAGTTGCCACCACACCGATTAGTACATCTAATCCCAGCAATAAATCTGATGCAACTAGGAATTTGCAACAGTTGCTTAGCGATCGCGGCTTTTATGGTGGAGCGATCGATGGTATCTCAGGACCAATGACTCAAGAAGCAATTGTTTTGTCTCAAAAAACCTATGGCTTAATTGCTGATGGCGTAGCAGGTTCTTTGACTATTGCGGCACTAGAAGCGGGTAGTAACTATGTCCCAATTAGTTATCAAGAGGCAAATAGCAATGCCTCTAATAGTTTGAGTAATAGCACGATCGCCCAAGGACAAAAGCTGTTGAGTAGTTTGGGATTTTATGATGGCGCAATCGATGGTGTGCAAGGTTCAAGGACTACGGCTGCGATCAAAAAAGCCCAAGCTTTGTATGGATTACCTGTAGATGGAGTTCTCGGTTCACAAACTTTAGCCGCCTTGCAGTCATAGAATTTAGGAGCCACGCAAAGCGTAGCTCCTAAATTTTATAAATGACTAACTTATGGCAGCTGTTATTGATCTAGATATTCCTAAAATGGCGATCGCTCTTGGTATGGTAGCGATCGCCATTAGTTTATCGGTCTGGCAAAAATTAGCGATCGCCAAAAATTTATTAATCGCCACTTTTCGCAGCGTCATCCAATTAGTGGTGGTGGGTTTTTTACTAGATGCTGTGTTTGAAATCAAGCAGCCTGTAGTAATCCTGTTCATTATTTTGTTAATGAGCCTAATGGCAGCGCGTGAAGCCAAAAATCGGGTTCGTGAAAAAGTGCCTTATGTCCTGCCGATCATGTGGATATCGGTTGTGGTTGGCACGGGTGCAATTCTCGCTTACACCACAGTTTTAGTTGTGCAGCCTGACACTTGGTATTCGCCGCAATATTTGATTCCGCTTGCAGGGATGATTTTAGGAAATTCGATGAATGGGGCGGCGATCGCCGCGGAGAGATTTACGCAAGACTTAGTTAAGCGATCGCGCGAAATCGAGACGTATTTATGTTTAGGCGCAACCCCACAACAGGCGATCGCCGATTATCAATCAGATGCAATTAGAGCGGCAATGATCCCTACGATTAACGTGATGATGGTTGCAGGTGTCGTATCTTTACCCGGCATGATGACAGGTCAAATTTTAGGGGGAGTATCGCCTTTGTTGGCAGTGCGCTATCAACTGGTGATTTTATTTGCGGTTACAACTGCCAATTTAATTACGGCTTTGATATTAACTAATCTGGTTAGTCGCCAGTTTTTTACACCAGCCCAGCAGTTGAAGTTGCCCTAAATTTGCGGCGGACAAAACGTAAAAAAGTTAACCATTTTTGAGCAGGATAATCATAAAATGAAAAAATATCGCCGTAAGCAGCAAAGGCGTTTTGATGATGTAGCCAATGTCTTTCGGGAGTGGTAATAAAAAATAAATTGCAAAAAGATTTAACTAGCTCTGGAGTTTTCCATTTAAGGATCGAAACATGTCGCCAGACTACATGAAACTCACCCAATAAAAGTCCAATAATAGTCCCCACAGCCGATAACTGCCATAACCAAGGGGTGAATATAAAGTAAGGAATTGCGCCTAAAATACCATCTAGCATGACGAGGGGATTTTTAGTCAAAACCGCATAGTGAAAAAAGCTGCGGTTTTTGCCATGATGCACAATGGTATGAAACTTACCAAATACATGTTCGGGAACATGATAGAAAAATGTTGAAAAGAAGTCGCCTAGCAGAAGTAATAGCGCTACTGCTGTAATGGCTTTAATAAACTCTAAAGTAACTTCTAAAAAAACTTCCAAAGTAAACCCTCACAACTTGGTTTAAGCCTAAGAGATGAAGTTAAAGTTACGTTTATAGAGAGGTTAAGAAATGATTTATGCTGCGTAAATATACTTGGAGCGCCCTTAAATCGTTAATTTGGTTTTGAGTTTTGCTTCATAAAACTTAAAGCAGCGTACTTTGCAAGCTATTTTTAGCTTTAAGTTTCAATTTGTGCTGTTAAGCGATCTCTCAAAAAACGATACCAGCCCGCTGCAATATCGATATCTGTAAACCGAATACTAGGCATTTCACCAGTTTTGAGCAATAACTCTAGTGAAATTTTCTTACCATTTAATGGAAATTTTGCATCTTTTTGATCAAATTCATCAAAAAATTTACTGTCAATCCGAAATCTGATACGAGCAATGTCTTGCAAATTTACAGTTTGAATATCTAGAGGCTCTTTGCGAGTTGGCTTTCCCCATGTCAGGTGATCGCCTTTTTGACCTAAGACGGCATAAATATCATATTTATGGCGCTCAAATTTCTCAGCCCAACGCTTGTAAGACTCAATTTTTTGGTATTCATTCCAGCCCGCCCATGCTAGCCAAAAGAACATCACCAGCAAGGGCAACCACAACAATCCACGTTCCATAGATCAAAAATTTAGATTGTTTACTTCCAGTTTGATGTCGCGCGACGCGCGACATCAAACTGGAGTTACGAGCATGGAGGGACTCGAACCCCCGACCCTCAGGACCGGAACCTGATGCTCTATCCAACTGAGCTACATACCCTTACTAGATGCCACTATACCATAGCCTTATGAGTTAAAAGAAAATCGTCTTACCGCGAGCAAGCTCCCCAGTACACCAATTACTGACCCAAAAACAACTAATATCGCAGGTAAAAGGATATGCGATCGCAAATCAGTCGTCAAACCTAAAGTTAGCGATTTAATTAATTCTGGTTGATTGACTATTGCTCCACCTAAAAGATTTAAACTCAGCATCAGCATCAAATAAGCTGTAGCCGCCCCCGTGATCCCAAACACTATGCCTTGCAAGACAAATGGGAAATAAATCCATGCAGCCGTTGCTCCCACCAATTGCATTACCTCGATTTCGCGCCGCCTTGCTAATACAATCAGCCGAATTGTTGTGGTAATCACCGCGATCGCAATCACCGTAAAAATCGCTATGATCGCCACACTGCTATTACTCAAAGCGCGGCGTAACTGCCCAATCCGCTCCACCACTTCATTGGTATACCACACCTCATTAATACCTTTTAAGCCCGAAATGCGCTTGGCAATATCAGGCACGCGATCGCTCGATATAGCTCTCACTTTAAATTCGTCAACTAAAGGATTTCCGCCAATTTGCTGCGTAGCTTGACCGAGATCGTTTTTACCCAAATCTTTCATCAAATTTTGCCATGCATCTTCTTTGGGAATCAGTCTCGCCGAGGCAACTCCATCCACCAATAGCAATCGTGGCTGCATCGACTCACCGACCATATTTTCATCAAGGTAGACCGAAATCTCAAGTTGACTGCCTAGTTGCCCCAGCACATTTTCTAGTTGCCAAGAAATTTGTAAACTTGCCCCAAACAAAAACAGCAACACCGCCACGGTGCTAATTGCTGCCCAATTCATCCAACCACCGCGCCGCAATCCTAAAAAAGTTTCGCGCAGCAGATAATCAATTTTGGTGAAGAAGCGAACGACATTTTGTACCATAACTTTAAATTTATAGCGCTTTACGCTCTAATCAAAATCCAAATAATATAAAAAACTTTGCGAAGCAAAGTTTTTTATATTATTTTCTACAGGAACTTGTCACACAATGTAGCCATTTTGCAAATGTAATACAGGATGATTGGCGGCTCTGACTAACTGCTCATCATGAGTTGTCAAAAGCACTGTTACCCCAAAAGAATTAAGCTTCTTCAAAATCTTGATTACTTGCCAAGCATTGTCTGCATCGAGGTTGCCTGTTGGTTCATCGGCAAGTACCAAAGGCGGTGTATTTACGATCGCTCTAGCGATACTTGTACGTTGCTGCTCTCCGCCAGAAAGCTGTTCAGGGAAACAATCTGCCTTATGCAGTAACCCCACCATCTTGAGTGCAGGTTGGATGCGGCGCTGGATTTCTTTGTAGGTATAGCCTTGCGCTATTAGTACAAAGGCGACATTTTCCGAAACGGTGCGGCGTGGTACGAGTTTGTAATCTTGAAAGACAATGCCAATCTTGCGCCGCAACATGGCTAAGTTATCGCCTTTTAAGCCATTGAGGTTAACCCCATTCACGATCACCTCACCATCGGTGGCTTGCTCAGCACCATATAGCAACTTTAGTAGGGTTGATTTTCCCGATCCTGAATGCCCTGTGATAAATTTAAAATCTCCTTGACGAAGTTCGATATTCACATCACGCAAGCCCACAGCACCATTAGCATATGTCTTGCGAACATTGTCTAGTTTGACGATCAATGGCTTTTGACTGCTGGGCTTGGGGCTGTCTGGAATCTTGGCTGTGTCTAAATTAAGTGAGTTAATCGATAACGGGTTTGGTTTTGTGGGCAGTTTTAGCATGAGCGGTCGCTTTATATCCTGAAAAAGCTGAGCATAGATACACCATCTTCAATCTTTTTACTTGAGATTATACATATCTCGTCAAGCGATCGCATCTTAACCATTGCTTTGGATTGCCATTTTTTGTCAAAAAGCTAGTAAGCTTTTATTCATCTCTTGCTTTTGTCTAAAAAAGGACAGCTTGCGATTATTATTTTCATAGAATCAGCTATCCTGTCAATGAGAATAATGTAGTACCAAGTTCATATTCTATTCATCAAATCAACTGAGGGATTATCAGCAGTGGCAGCTCACAAAATATTAGTGATTGATGATAGTCGCGTAATCCGTAACATGGTGCGCGATATGCTCCCGCCAGCCAACTTTGAGGTGATAGAAGCCGCCGATGGTATCAAAGGGCTAGAGATGATCCATCAGGAAAAGCCCTGGATGATCATGCTAGATTTCTTATTGCCTCGGATGAGTGGTTTTGAGGTTTATGAAGCTCTGCAACAGAGTCCAGAACTGAGTCGCATCCCATTGGTTTTGATGTCTGGTCGCAAGGAAGAAGTGACTAGCAAGATCGCCGAGCCATTTGAAGATAAATATCTTGTATTTATTGAGAAACCTTTTGAGCAGAAAGAACTAATTACTGCAATCAAAAGAGCGATGGTCATAGTTCAAAAGCGTCCACCCGTCTCAGTTATGCCCGTCGGTGCTTTAGATGCGTCCACTAAAGAACGATCGGATGACGGTTTGGTTAAATGGGTGCAGGAGCTGGAAGCCAAGCAGAAATTATTAGAGCAGCAGTTAGCTTCACAGCAAAAACAATTTCAACAACTTGTGGACTTTATCAAGAAAAAATTAAAATAAGGAACGCAATAAAAACTAATTCGGCAAGCAGCGCTTGCCGAATTAGTTTTTTGTGGTATTGAGACTATGACAGATTGGTTACAACGTACAGAATTATTGATTGGTTTAGACAGCATCAACCAGCTTAAGCAATCAAATGTCTTGGTTGCGGGTATGGGCGGCGTAGGGAGTTTTGCGGCTGAGTTTTTATGTCGCGCTGGGATTGGTCACATGACGATTGTGGATGGCGATCTCGTTGACCCATCTAATAAAAATCGTCAGATTGTGGCGCTCGATAGCACTGTCAATATGTATAAAGCTGATGTAATGGCAATGAGAATGTATGACATTAATCCTGATCTGAAATTAACTGTTATCAAAGAATTTCTCACGCCTGACTTGATGATGGCACTCGTCACGACTAAGTTTGATTGGGTGTTAGATTGCATTGATAGTCTGCAACCGAAGCTTTATTTTCTCGTTGCAGCTGTTACTAATGGGGTGAAAGTGGCAAGCAGTATGGGTGCGGGTGGGCGAATCGATCCGCAAAAGATTAGGATTGCGCCAATTTTTGAAACTGATTGTTGCAGATTTGCTTATAAGGTTCGTAAGGGCTTACGACGTAAAGGGTTTACTGATGCGCCGATTATTGCGGTCTATTCTGAAGAGTTAGTAAACCGTGATTCGTTGCAATTGACTGATGGCAATAATTTTAAGCGATCGTATTACGGCACGATATCCTATTTGCCTGCTCTGTTTGGCTTAAATCTAGCCAGTGTCGTTATTCGTGATCTTATAAAAGACAAATGAGCTGTACGAAGTACAGCCCATTTGTGAGAAAAGCGAATGGCGAGAATCGAACTCGCAACATCTGCTTGGAAGGCAGAGGTTTTACCACTAAACTACATTCGCAAATTAGATTATTACAAGTGCATTTTTCTTCATGCAGTTATAGATTTTAGCAGCGATCGCGCTATTGTCAAATTTATTTGAGCGGACTTCGTTGCCTACCCAAATTTGGGTTTTAAAATTCGCAATAACCCTGATCCATTTCAATCCGATCTAAAACTTTTAAGCCACGCGCATCGCCTAACTTACGCAATGCATTTCTAGCATCAGTCTGGACGCTGAGATCGTCATCATCGAGCGCATAAATGAGTGCATCAACCGCATCGTGATAAATTTCGTTGTCGTCATCAGATTCACGATGCATCTGGACGATTAGTTTGCCGAGTGACCATGCACAGTTACCGCGCACGGCGGAAGTTAAATCTTTGGTTAAGGCTTCGACTAGAGGAGCGATCGCTTGCTGATCTCCTAATTGTCCTAGCGCACTAGCAGCCCATAGCCGCACCGCCGTAATGTCGTATTTGAGAGCAGAAATAAGGGGGGCTAAGCCTAATGTGGCGCGACAGGTTCCTAAAGCCCAGACTATACCTTTGCGAACATAGCCATTCCAGTCTTGCTTGAGCTGATCGATCAGGGGCGCGATCGCGCGATCGCTTTTATTCCGACCGAGTGCATAAGCGACACTGACTCGCACAAGTGGGCATTCATCTTGTAACAACTCGATTAGACGCGGTACAGCCCGCTCATCCTCTAATTCACAAAAAGCTCTAGCAGCTTGCATTCTCTCTAAAATTATTGCTGAATTGAGGAGCGTTAACATCTCATCAGGATCAGGAAGAGGGCTTTCCTCTTCAGGAGGCAAATCCAATGGACTCAGTGGATTTGCTGCGATATCTAAAATAGTTAGGTCGTCATTGAATGTCATGGCGATCGTCATGGCAAAAAGTCAAGCAGAGTGCGAAGTCCCGATGTGTAGTTGCTATCTTACAGTGCTTTGCCTAGCTTTGTGATCAAGATTTTGATTGAGAAAGTTGCTTTACAGTGACAATTACTAGATAGACGGTCACAATTCGCAATAATCTATTGTCCAAAATTTTTACACTAAGATAAGATTTGCGTTAGATTAAGCTAAAAAATCATGTGAAGTATAAAGCCATGACTAGACAATCTGTTCCTCGTATTGAGTATCTTAGAGTCAAAAATTATCGGGCGTTACATGATCTTGAACTCAAAAAGATTACGCCGCTCACCGTTTTTTTAGGTCCTAATGGTAGTGGTAAATCAACCATTTTTGATGTATTCGCTTTTTTGGCAGAATGTTTCTCTGAATCTGGTTTACGAAGAGCTATAGATAAACGAGGACGCTTTAAAGAACTAAGAACAAGAGGTAGCGAAGAGCCGATAGTAATCGAACTCAAATATCGTGAACAAACAGATTCACCTTTAATTACCTATCATTTAGCAATTTCAGAAAAAAACAAATCTCCATATATTGCTGAAGAATGGCTCCAGTGGCACAGAGGGCAGCGTGGGACACCTTTTAAGTTTTTAGATTTTAAAGACGGAGAAGGTCGAGTTATCTCAGGTGATATGCCCGATGGCAATGACGAACGTATTTATGAACAACTAGATTCGCCACAACGTATAGCAGTTAATACACTTGGACAGTTTGCCAGACACCCTCGTGTCACGGCATTACGTCGCTTTATTACTGGCTGGTATTTATCATATATTTCTGCTGACAATACTAGAGGAGTTCCCGAAGCAGGTCCACAAGAGAGACTTTCGCTAACGGGAGACAATTTACCCAACGTCATTCAATACCTCAAAGAACAGCACCCTGATCGCCTTAATAATATTCTTACTAAGCTCTCTAACCGCATTCCTCGCTTAGAGAAAGTTGAAGCTGAAATGATGCCAGATGGACGTCTTTTGCTACAAATTAAAGATGCTCCTTTTTTAGAACCAATTCTTTCTAAATTTGCCTCAGACGGAACACTAAAAATGCTTGCATATCTTATAGTTCTCTACGATCCTGACCCAGCTCAATTAATTGGTATTGAAGAACCAGAAAACCATCTTCATCCTAGCTTGTTACTAGAGCTTGCAGAAGAATGTCGCGCTGCCTCAGCTTACAGTCAACTAATGGTAACAACCCATTCCCCATTCTTTGTTGATGCCTTGAAGCCAGAGGAATTATGGGTTTTATACCGCAATGAAGACGGCTTTACACAAGCAAAAAGGACTGCAGATATGCAAGGTGTCAAAGAATTCATGGATCATGGTGCAAAATTGGGACAGTTATGGATGGAGGAATATTTTGAAGTTGGCAATCCTCTGATTAATTCAGGTGCGCCGAGGCAGAGATGAAGGAGAGATTGATTTTGCACATAGAATTTCTGATTGAAGAAGCGTCTGCTCAAGCCGCCCTGCAAAGTTTACTTCCCAAAATTTTAGGTGAACAGATAACATTTGATATTCGGGTTTACAGAGGTAAACCTGACCTTCTCAAAAAGTTGCCAGATCGACTAAAAGGCTATAAATCTTGGATTCCTTCAGATTGGCGTATTGTCGTTTTGATTGATAGGGATTGTGAAGATTGTCGAGATTTAAAAAACAAGTTAGAGGCAATCTCCAAAAATGTAGGCTTTGTGACCAAAACATCAGCCACTCAAGGAGAAATCTTTCAAGTTTTAAACCGTATAGCTATAGAAGAGTTAGAGGCTTGGTTTTTTGGCGATATACCAGCAATATGCGCTGCTTATCCGAACGTCTCTGAAAATCTTGGTTCTAAAGCTAGCTACCGTGATCCTGACGCGATTTTAGGTGGTACTGCCGAAGCTTTGGAAAGGGTTTTGAGGCAAGCTGGCTATCATCTTGGAGGATTAGAGAAGGTAAAATCGGCTAAAGAAATTTCTCTGCCCATGATCCCTGATCAAAACAATTCAAAAAGTTTCCAGTCTTTTCGTGACGGACTAAAGGCGCTGATAGGTCACTCAAATTAAACGAGACTACTTTGGTTCTCAAAATGGTTTCCAGTCTGGCGATCGCAACATTTTAAAATGTTCAAAACGTTGGTGAAAGTAACTATCATCGAGCTTGCTGTGATTATGGACGATCGCCGATTTTACACTAATTGACCATGACCAAATTTGGGCAACTTGGATTAATGGTTGTAAGCATCGGAGTTCAATTTCATGAAGAGACTGGATTGACTGATAACC
>JANXUJ010000145.1 GCA_025356295.1 Cyanobacteriota bacterium | reverse complement strand
CTAAACATTTCGCAATATATTAAGACCAAAAATGCACGAGACGGATTTTCGTAGCAGTCTTCAGCCAGAAGGCGATCGCAGACTCAAGACCATCATGGCGTTAACCATTGTCTATGCATTGACAGTTGGTTTACATTTTGTGGCTTGGAGCCAATGGGTACTTTTAGGATTATTTAGTATTCAGGCTTTAAGATTAATTTTTGCGCCGTCATTACCCGCGATCGCCCTTAGTCCTGATCAAAGTCCTGATCAAGAGCTACCATTTTTCTCGTTACTTGCTTCAGCCAAAAACGAAGAGGCGGTAATCGCTAACTTGGTAAAGAACTTGTGCCAGTTAGACTATCCGAGCGAGCGCTTTGAAGTCTGGATTGTTGATGACAATAGTAGCGATCGCACGCCCGAAGTACTGGCGATGCTGAAACAGAAATATCCACAGCTAAAAACTCTACGGCGCGAAGATGGCGCTCAGGGTGGTAAGTCTGGAGCTTTAAATCAAGTTTTGGCTTTGACAAAAGGCGATATTATCGGCGTGTTCGATGCTGATGCTCAAGTGCCTGCTGATGTCTTGCGATCGCTCTTGCCGATGTTCCAGCAACCCAAAATCGGCGCAGTGCAGTTACGAAAAGCGATCGCTAACGCCTCAGAAAATTGGTGGACATCAGGACAGTCCTGCGAAATGGCTCTGGACTTATGTTTGCAAGACTTGCGGATTCGGGTTGGTGGCACAGGCGAGTTACGCGGCAATGGTCAATTTGTGCGGCGTACGGCTCTATCTGATTGTGGTGGATGGAACGAACAAACAATTACCGACGATCTTGACTTAACCTTGCGTCTGCACTTATGTAAATGGAATATCGCCTGTCTAAATTTCCCTGCGGTACAAGAAGAAGGAGTAGTGACTCTCAAGCAACTATGGCATCAGCGCAATCGTTGGGCGGAGGGCGGATTTCAGCGCTATCTCGACTATTGGGATTTATTGCTAAGCGGTAAAATGGGCTTTGCGAAAACCTTTGATGCTTCTCTGTTTTATATCAATCAATACTTGCTGACAGTGGCGTTTATACCCGATACAATCGCCGCGATCGCCTTACAACATAATCCGATTCTACCTGCGATCGCAGGATTCTCTTTAAGTTTAAGTTCGGTGACGATGGCTTTTGGATTGAAGAGAGCCTATCAAATATCATGGCGATCGGCGATCGCACAGACTGTATCGGGAATGATTTACATGCTGCACTGGATTCCTGTAATTACGTTCGTAACCCTGCGGATGTGCGTTGTTCCTAAGCGTTTAAAATGGGTCAAGACCGAGCATCAAGGTGCTGGCGATAATATATTAGAAGAGATAGGAATTACTTAATTACTTGAACAAGAAATACGGCGCGATGCGCCGTGTTTTCTAAATAAAAGTCAAAGAGATAGAAAACAATGCATGATTGGATTGTAGTTGGTGGAGGAATCACAGGTATATCACTGAGCTATGAACTTCAAAAAGCTGGGTTCTCAGTATTACTAATAGAACAACATCAAAACTTGCAGGGGGCAAGCAGTCTCGGCTATGGCGGGATATCATATTGGTCTGGAACAACTCCACTCACAAATCAACTTTGCTTAGAAGGGATCACCCGTCAACGTGAATTATCTAACGAATTAGGTATGGATACTGAGTTCCGTGAGCTAGATTTATTGCTGACTATCGAACCTGAGGCAAATCCGCAAGCAATTCTCGCTCAATATGCTAATTGCGTGATCGCTCCAACTTTTTTAACTGCTCAAGAAGCGTGCGATCGCGAACTATTACTAAACATTCAGGGAATTGGTGGTGCATTATTACTACCCCACGCGCATATTAATTTAGATAGTTTTTGTAAGGCTCATAGCCATGCTCTGCAAGGTTTAGGCGGTAAAATTATCTACGCCGAAGTTAAGAATTTATTAGTATCTAGATTAGGCGATCGCCTATCGGGTGTAGCAACCGATCAGGGTGACTTTTATAGCTCACAAGTTGTCGTTTGTGCAGGAGGATTGTCACGCGCTTTACTCAAAGCATCAAATATTAACGCCCGAATCTATTTCACTCATGCAGAAGCGATCGATACAGAACCTATCGAACTAGAATTGCGATCAATGGTGATGCCCGCCGATACAAAGCGATATCAGCTCGAAGCGGAAACTACCAATGCTGACCAAGACTCAATTTGGGATATTGCAGGACATGAACTGTTGCCGCCTTCAGTGGATGCGGGAGCGATTCAATTTAGAAACGGTTGCATTAGATTTGGACAACTGAGCCGAGTTTTAACTGATCCCTATGCAGCGATTGATTCTATCCAAAGTGAAGCCTCAATTCGTGACTATGTGAGCAAAGTTTTGCCAACAGTTGCCAATCTCAAAGGTAAATGGAGAAATTGCCTTGTTGCTTTTAGCAATGATAATCTGCCATTAGTTGGCTCACTACAAGATTATGAAAACCTACACCTATTCTCAGGATTCACCAGTCCCACTGTCTATGTACCGCCTCTAGCTAAAAAATTTGCTACTCAAGCCACAGGCAATCCTGACAGTGTCATTCCTTTACTTTCTCCACAGCGATTCTTATAGCGATCGCGACGCAATTAAAAAACCAAAGCCAAAATCTATACCGCCCGCTA
>JANXUJ010000125.1 GCA_025356295.1 Cyanobacteriota bacterium | reverse complement strand
TTTGAAAGCGCGGCGGAGTCGCGCTTTCAAAAACTTTTATAGGTTTTAAGTAAGCGCAAAGCGCTGTATCAACTGTTGGGTGTAGAGAAATAATTTTATGAGTACAGGTCGATTGATTATCCAGTTAGGGCTTGCTGCCTATATTTTGTTTACGTTACTGCCCGATAGTAGTACGCAAATGGTGTCCTTTCCCTATGTTTTGCTGTGGCAAATGGGACTGCTATGTTTGGCGATCGCGGGTTTACTAAATCTCTGGCGGCATCAAAAACCATTTTATTTATTAGGTAATGGCTTTGACTGGGCGATCGGCTCAGGATTTGTGACGCTGTGCTTATCAACGATGTTTTCGCAGTTTCCTAATCAGGCGATGTGGTATAGCCTGACTGCATTTGGCTATTTCATGGCGCTATATGTAACTAATAATTTTTTGTATAATCCTACTAGAGATGAGGGGCTACGCCCCTCATCTCTAGTAGATTCTGGGATTTTGCAATTTTTAGGTTGGCTAGGATTTGCGGTAATTATTGAAAGCTTGGTGTTATGGACAACTCAGTCATGGCTGCCACAAATAGCTCAACTTACCAAGCTTAATCAATGGGGGCTAAATCTTAGTTATGACTTTTCGGACTTGCAGTCGCGCAATGGATTTCCGATGGGACATCAGAATTATGTGGCAGGATTTTTGATGTTGGTTCTGCCGATTTTTGTGATTCTATCAATCACTTCTAAGGGCATCTGGCGATCACTATGGGTGATCGCGATCGCCTTAGGGTTATTGGACTTGTATACCACCAGTTCACGTGGCGGATTTTTGGGGCTGGGAGTGATGGTTTTGTATGGGATTGTCGTGACTTTGTGGCGCAATCGCAGCAATCGCGGAGTGGTGATGTTAACGGGCGGTGGCGCGATCGCGATATTTGGATTTTTGATTGCCGCAAATAATCGCTTGCGATCGCTAATCTCAGCCATGATTAGCAGTCCCGCTAATCCCACACAAGGCTCAGGAGAATTATTATTTAGAGCGATCGCGGGTGATGTCGGTTGGCGAATTGGCTTAGATAATTGGCTGTTTGGGGCGGGGGCTGGTTCGGCAATCATGCTCTATCAGCAATATCGCCCCGAATGGGCAGGGCGAGAAGCAGAACTTCTGTTTCAGTTACATAGCACGCCTTTTCATGTGTGGGCTGAGCTTGGTATTGGTGCGGTAATTACTTTTGGGTTTTTATTAGTAGCGATCGCGAGTTTGTTTATTAAGTTATATAAGTCTCCTAGTTGGCAAGCTAATTTGCAGGATCAAGCGATCGCCTATGGCTTGTTTGGCAGTTTGCTGGGCTATGGAATGCTCGCCATTACCGACTATCAGCTTGATGTCCCTGCGATTAGTGGTGGCTTAGTGATTGTGGTGGCGAGTCTGGCTTATTTGGGACAGATACATACCAATGAATTGATCACGATTGGCTATCACAAGCAGCCGAGAATTTGGTTGGCGAGTTTGGTTACGGTTTATCTAGTCGGAGCGATCGCATGGTTAGTTCCTGTGAATATTGCTTGGCAAGCATCTAGCGTAGGGTTTATCTATCTCTCAACCGCCAAAGCAGATTTAGCAACCTTAAAACCAGAAAATCTACCCGAAGCGATCGCTACAATCAACCAATTTCAAGATCGCTTAAAACTTGCCAATCAATTTGCCAATTGGGAACCTTACTATCCTTATCAATTAGGATGGAACTTAGCTGAACTTGCAATTAACTATCCTGATTTACCGCAGTCACAAACATGGCAAGTGGATGGCTTGCTCTGGATAAAGAAGGCGATCGCCCTAAATCCTAATAACGAAGCTGGTTATAATGCCGCAGCATGGCTAAGTTTGCGTCAAAACTCTCCTAGTTCTATTCAAGAAGCCGAGACTTACTTTCGCCGTGGGTTAGAACTTGTACCACTGAAGCGATCGCTTTATTTTGGCTTAGGTGTAAGCCTCTTGCGGCAAGGCAAAACCACAGAAGCGATCGCCGCAATGACCACGGAAGTTATTAACGATCCGATTTTTATTACCAGTCCGATTTGGACTGAATCAATATTTCAGCCGCTCTATCCGCAAGTAGTCGCCAGTCTAGAACGCTTCTATCTTAGCAATCCCAATAAATCCCTAAATCTTGCCGCTCTCAAATGGTGGAATGGGAGTCCTAATGCGGAACTCAAGCAAACTAAAAATCCGACCGCGATATTGTTAGCCAATGCGATCGCCAATGACACCGCCGCCCTGCAATCGGTGAAGCAAAATCCGCAATCCCCAGCCGAAATGGTAGTTTCCGCATGGCTAAATCCGAATCAACGTGAGAAGTTATTAGAACGCGCCTATGTATTTGCGAGCAGCGGTCTACCCGATGAGCGATCAGCGGCGACAGTTCGCGCCATGAGCGATCGCATGACTCAGTTTACAAGTTTTGATGATTGGTTACGCCAACCCTTACCGCCCAATAGCCCCCTCATAATTAACTATCGCCGACAAAGACTAGGTTTTAACGTGGTTAGTCGCCATATGGATGGAGTCACGCCTATTGATTTTTTTGGTGTTCGCGATCGCGCAGAGATATCACTATTCTTCAAAGATTTGTTCTCTTGACGCATGGAGTCTAGATTTCCAAAATCCAAGCAACCCGTTGAAACGGGTTTTAGCGCTGAGTATCGCAATTGAGAGCATGGCTACTGCTTCTTACGAATTTCTCAAGTTAGCAATTTCTTGCAAGCTAAGCCCAGTTGCACGACTAATAGCATCATCATCCAGCAAAGCTAGAAATTGCTTAGCCATTTCTAGCTTTGCCTCTCTTCGTCCCTGCTCCACCCCTTCCTCCAATCCTTCTTTCCTTCCTTCCTCCAGACCTTCTTTTCTCCCTTCTTTCAATCCTTCTTTCAATCCTTCCTTCAATCCTTCCTTCAATCCTTCTTTCCTCGACTTGATCGCTATATTTCGCTGATCATGAATAAAGATTGCTTGATGTTCAAACTCATCTAACTCCTCACGAGTGAGATTACCTTGCTTGGCAAATTCAAAGGCTTGCTTGATTTCTGGAACTAGATTCATACTCTCAGGCACAATCTCCAACTCCCTAGCATGTTTGAGAAAATACAACCATTTATCAGTTAGGGTTTCGAGATCGTCAATAGTTTTATGAAACTTGGGCAACTCGACAAACACCAACTCTAGATCGTAGATAGGATAATTAACTAGAAAGTCTCTTTCTTTTAAAATGAACCGAGAAGTCAATTGATTGATTTCTGGAAACATCTCAAAATCAGTAATCGTCAGCGCAATCACAGGATTAAGGATTGTATAGTCGTCTCCAACACCCAGTTGAATAGAATAAGTTTTCGCAGCGTTATAGAGAATGCGTTTCTCAAATCCTTCGACATTCAAGACCTGCATTTCGATAATCACAGTCGTCTCATTATCGAGCGTGGCTTTGACATCTAGATAAGTATCTTTAACGCCTCGAATACGCGGTGCTAAATAAGGATTAAGAATGATTAATTGCCTAATCTTATCCTCGCCCTTGTAGAGAATGGCGTTGAGAAAACTGATCAAAACATCATGACTTTGCTCGGAGCCGAAAATCTTTTTGAATGCAAAATCAGTTTTAGGATTAATAAATCTCATCTGTTTTACGCATTTGTTTTATACGCATTTGTTTTAGCTGAACCTCATCTCAATTAATTTTAGCATCCTCGATCTCAGATATTCTCAGTAATATATTTCGCAATCCTTGCCGAAGCTCCCGCTTCACCCATCCGCTCCTCACCATTGCGACTGACCTCTTGAAAATAATCAGGGTCTTGCAAAATCTCATGGAGAACATCCGCAACCTGAGCAGGCTTGTCTATAAGATTAATCGAGCAACCTAATAAATCCGCTTGCTCCTCCGCAAACTTACGCGTAAATTGAGGACCATTTCCAGCGATCGTGATTACAGGTTTACCTAGTCCAACCATCTGCTCAGTCGCGGTTCCCGCCATTGCTAAACCCAAGTGACACTGATGCAAACAATCGCCAAAGCCTTCTTTTAATAAAATCAATCGCGCGTTCTGAACTTTAAATGTCGTCTCATCAAGACGTAGCCAACCTTTTTGAATGATGCTCTGTCCGATGATTTCTATATCTAAGTCGGGTGCGATCGCTACTAAAAAATGCACATTATGCGGAATGGTTCGTGAAACAACTTGGGCGCAGAGCATCAAGGTCATCCAGTTTTCATAGGCTTCAGGCGATCGCGAACCGGGCAAAATCGCCACCGCCCACTCATCTTCACCAATGCCAAAATCGATTCCTGTTACTGCGAGTCCATCCATCATCGAGTTGCCCAGATAGATCGCAGGCAGTTTAAAATCTCGATTCAAAGTTTCGGCGGTGAGCAGATCGCGCACAAATATAGCTTTGCAGCGATCACTATTCATCAAGCTACGCTCCCATGGGAAAAAGATTGATCCACCGAATGGCTTTTTGACATCGGGCAAATAACCTTTGCGATCGCGCCAAAAATATTCAGATTTCGCAGTCGCCACAAAAACAAAATTGCAACCGCCAAACTTAGATGGCAACCATGCAAATAGCAATGGCACAATGTCTCCCACTGCCAAAACCAATCGCACCCCGTTTGCTGTCCCTTTATTTCGCATTCCTTTGGGGCGATCGCGCGACCAGTTCCACACAAATCCCAATTGTTTACGAGTCAGCCCCACCAACCCACTTTTGACATCACGCGCCAGTTGGCGGCTATCCATCCGCACAAAGCCCCCTGATGGCATCGCTTGGGTAAACTGATCAGCGATCGCGATATTTGCTTTTGTATAGGCATGACCCACACCGACAAGTGGCAAAGCGATCGCTGAATGTCCTAATTTTTCTAGTTCAATGCAGATACGGGCAGCGATGATATCCTCACCATGTCCGTTACTGATACACAAAATTTCCACGTCTTACCAAAAAGCTCTAATCTACAAGAGGGATATTGTAACTTTAGTAGAGACTGTGACATTCTGCTTATTCATTAGGTCGGGTATGTTAAGACAAAAAATTAGCTTTTATCTTGATGATCTTGCTACGCCAGTTGGTAAATTAATTAATATTGCGATCGCTTTGCTTGTTCTTGCCTCTGCCACCAGTTTTGTCGCCCAAACTTATCCCATCGCCGAGATTACCCGCCACAGACTCGCTTTGCTCGATGACATCATCCTCAGTGTGTTTGTGCTGGAATATTTCCTGCGGCTTTGGTGTGCCGAACAGAAGCTCAAACATCTATTTAGTCTCTATGCGATCGTTGATCTCTTAGCGATTTTGCCATTCTTTTTAGGAGCGATCGATGTCACCTTTATTCGTCTACTACGCTGGTTTCGGATTTTGCGGCTGATTCGCTTAGTGGAGTCGCGATCGCTGTTTGCCAACAAGACTGAAGATATCGCCATTTTATTCAGGATTCTATTCACATTATTTGCGATCGTCTTCGTCTTCTCAGGTTTGGTTTATCAAATCGAACATCTCAGTAATCCCAAACTGAATAACTTTCTGGATGCTTTTTACTTTTCCATTTTCACGATGACCACAGTCGGCTATGGCGATGTCATGCCCATTTCTGACGCTGGCAAACTAACCACAGTTTTAATGGTTCTCACGGGTATCGCGCTGATTCCTGTGCAGTTAGGAGAACTATTTAAGCGATTGATTAAGACGGCAAATCAAAGCGATTGCCCTAATCCTAATGTCATGCAAGAAGTGATCTGCTCTGGTTGTGACTTACCGTTGCATGATCTTGATGCTCAGTTTTGTAAGGTATGTGGAACCAAGCTTTAATTTGCTATGATTAATTCTTGTAGCTCAAAATAAGATGCATATATCAAAGTGCGTATAAGTATGCGTAAGACAAAGTTTCAGTTTTTAGCTTCTACGTTACTTACCTTTTCGATGGTTCAAGCGATCGCCATCGGCTCTAGCGATCGCCATCTCGATCAACAAGCTTACGCAAAAAGCAGTGCGGGACGCAGTAGTGGTGGTTCTTTCACTCGCTCAGCTCCTTCAAATTCGGGTAGTTCCAAACCTTCGAGTCCCCCACCTTCTTCAACACGAGACTCTTTTAGCTCCACCCAATCACCAAACCAGCCGCCAAACAGAAACAACACTATTGTTGCTCCTGTAATCATCAATAATGACTCATCTCGTCCTTACAATCCACCATCAAACTCTTATCAATCAACCACTTCGGCTGACTCAAGTTCGAGTGGCTTACCGTGGTATGTCTGGCTAATCATTTTGCTAATGGGTGGCACAGCTGTCTACTTTATTATTCGAGCGCTCTTTTTTCGTTCCAAATCTGGCTCTAATAGCGATTTAGGGAGCGATTTGGGGAATGATACATTTACAATTACCAAGCTCCAAGTTGCGCTCCTAGCTCAAGCTCGTGAAGTTCAAGCTAGATTAACTGAGTTGAGCCTTGAGGTCGATACGAATACCCCAGAGGGGTTAATGACCTTGATGCAAGAGTCAGCGATCGCCTTAATTCGCACCCCAGAAAATTGGACTCATGTCTCCAGCAGTTCTCAATCTGTGCCTAGCAGTAAAGCTGAGGAGGTTTTTAATAAGATTTCTTTTGAGGAACGTAGCAAATTTAGCGAAGAAACTTTAGTCAATGTCGGCGGCAGGGTGGCAAGACGGCAAGAATCGATCGCTTCACCCGACAAAGACCCATCAGCATATATTGTCGTCACCTTGCTAGTCGGCACTGAGCATGACAAACCTCTATTTGGCGAAGTTAAAAATATACAAGATTTGCAAAAAGCTTTAGAAGCGATCGCTTCTATTCCCTCCAGTCATTTGCTGGTATTTGAGTTGTTATGGAGTCCACAAGCAGATTCCGATAGCCTTACCTACGACGAGCTACTGACCGAGTACAGCAGCATGATGCAGATTTGAATGAATATAAAAAGGCGGCGCTTTTGATATTTTGCGAAGAGCCGCCTTCTTATATTGCTGACAGGTTGAGTCGAAATTTGAATAGTAAACAGAATTTATAATGCACTGCTTAGAAAACACCAAACAGCATAATTAAAGTAAAAGCGGTGAATAATCCCATTGTGATAACAAAAATAGTTAAATAAGGTGCATGATTTACTTTGTCTAAATACTGCCGCTCTTCTGGAGTGTCTGCCTTAGAAGGCAAAGAAGAATTAGGTTTCATAATTTTATCCTCTGTGATTTTTTAAATTAATAAATTCTGAACTTAATAGCTACAGTAATTTGTAAAGCTTGCTTTAAGAACTAGACTCTTAAAGCAACAACAACTACGATCTAACTTTAGTCTAATTATTTAATGAGTCTTCTATAAAATCCAAAAATGCAAGATAGTCTTAACTATTAAGTCTTAACTGCTCCTTTGGATATATGTCCATAGAGATAAGCGATCGCTAATCAAGTTAGAGACCTTGCAAACTAGTTAGCAATTACACAGCAAAATCGCAGTTCGGCTCAGACTTTACTCGTCACATCAATTGTTTGTAGTAAGAATATGCTAAAGTAAGGAAATCTTACACTTTGTTTTTTTGCAAACTTAGGAGATTTACCATGCTAGCTAAGTTAACTTCCAAAAATCAGCTTACTCTTCCTAAAAGTATTACTAAGGCAATTGGAGATTCAGAATACTTTGATGTGAAGGTGGAAGGTGGGCAAATTATTCTTACGCCTGTAAAAATTCAGCGTGCTGATGCAGTACGTTCTAAGCTAGCAGCTTTGGATTTAAGCGAACAGGATATTGCGGATGCTGTAGCTTGGGCGCGTAAGGGATGAGCGATCAGCGGAGAGTGGTAATTGATACTAATTTAGTATTATCAGCTTTGGTCTTTGGTGGGAGTACAGCGAAATTACGTTTAGCATGGCAAAGCGATCGCCTTATTCCATTGGTTTCCAAAGCAACGATTACGGAACTAATCAGGGTGCTTGCTTATCCGAAGTTCAAATTAACAAAGGATGAACAAGAGGATTTATTAGCGGATTATTTGCCATTTTGCGACACCGTGTTATTGCCAGAACAATTACCCACAATCCCTGAATGCCGTGATCCTTTTGATGAACCTTTTCTGGTTTTGGCGCTAGTTGGGAAGGCTGATTATTTGGTGACAGGCGATCGCGATTTGCTCTGTCTTGCTGATAGTTTTGCCTGTTCAATTGTGACAATGGAGCAGCTTTTCATGGTTATTTGATCGCGCCAAATAGTTTTAACTAGCGTTAAGATTAGACTAGATAAGCTCAAAGAAAAATCTTATGAACTTAAAAAATAATCTGCTAAGTCGTATCACCCAAACGGCTGGACAATGTGGTGGTCGTCCTTGTATTCGCGGGATGAGAATTCGGGTGACTGATATTTTGGAAATGCTATCGGAAAATGTAAGCATTACTGAAATTCTAGAAGATTTTCCTGATTTAGAGCTTGCTGATATTCAAGCTTGTCTAGTTTTTGCCGCGCGGCGTACTGATTTTCCTCTGCCCTATATAAGTGATGATGAGCAAGCAGAAATTGATGCTGATTTTGGATATCCATCCGACTATGACAAGGATGAAGAGGTTGACATGACCAATTGGGTGAAATATATCAATCTAGTTTCGTAAGTAAGCAATTACCAAATTAATTAGCAAGAGTATAAGCAATGATCACTGTAGAAACGATTGTAAATGAATTAAATTCAATGCCAGAGCCTTTACTAGCAGAGGTACTCAGCTTTATTCGAGCGACTAAAAATAAATCTTTCAATTATCTCAACATTTAGGGTTTCAGCGGGTTGCTGGGCTGCATGAGGGACAGATCTGGATGAGTGATGATTTTAATGAGCCTTTACCAGATGAGTTTTGGTTAGGAGATGATGATTGATGCGAGTTTTGATTGATACTCATGTTTTCATCTGGTGGACTAGCGACGTGAAAAAACTTTCGCTACGAGTTCATAATTTGTTGCTAGATCCTACACTGAAGCTGTTTTGAGTATGGTCAGTATTTGGGAAATGCAGATTAAGTTGTCTTTAGGAAAGCTTCAATTTAGGACGGCTTTATCGGAATTAGTGAATGATGAAATAGATCGCGATCGCATCATTTTAAAACCGTGACTTTTCAGTCATCAATTTTCTGCTAGATCGAGCATCTGTTAATATACCAATACTAAATAGTTAGTTCGCGCATAGGTTTTCTCTCCCAAAAGTCATGACCAATCAGCCTAAAAAAGCCACAGCCAGAGGGAAAAATGCGACATCAAAGAACAAAACTCCGCCTACATATTTCCTTACCTTGGACATAAGAAATGTCCTTTGCTTTAAAGGACGGCAACAGCTAAACCTTTGTGATAGTAATGGTTATCCTGCTCAATGGACTGTTATTTTAGGAAATAATGGAGTTGGGAAAACGACCATCTTAAGATGTTTAGCTGGGATGGAGATGACGAAATATTCTTCGATTCAAAAAAAGGAATCTTATAGACCCATACTAGGTGCCTCTCGAAGTTTATGGGATATGTGGCAAGAATTGATTGATATTGAGAATAGTATTGATACTGCGGCGATTCGTGTTGATTATGTCAGTAAAGATACTCTTAGTAACTTTCACCAAATAAAATATTCCGAAATTCCAATAGCAAGAAGTTTCAGTTTTGTTTATATTGGAAAAGGATGTAAAGGTGATAGAGAGTCATCAAGTGGACTAATTTGCTACGGTTATGGTGCAACCCGCAGAATTGGAGAATCTTACTTAGGAGACAGTAATTTATCCTTTAATTCAGCAAGTCTTTTTTCCGATAATGCCACGCTCATTAATGCAGAAGAATGGTTACTACAAACTGATTATGCAATTAAATCTTCTTCTGGTGAAATCCACATTCGTCTTAAAAAAGAATTTGAGCGTATTATCGAAATTCTAAAAAGGATTTTGCCAGATGTAGAAAATATTCGTATCACTCCAGCAGGTGATATCTATCCTAGACCTAAAGCAGAATTTTTAACACCTTATGGATGGGTGAGACTATCTAGCTTAGGCTTAGGATATCGCACTACGATCGCTTGGATGGTAGATCTAGCAGTGAGATTATTTAAACGTTATCCTGATAGCGAAGATCCACTTGCTGAACCTGCAATTGTTTTAGTCGATGAGATTGACTTACATATGCATCCACAGTGGCAAAGAACAATTATGGAATTTCTGACAGAGAGATTTCCCAATACACAATTTATTGTTACGGCTCATAGTCCGCTCGTGGTACAAGCTGCTCAAGATGCAAATATTGTCTTATTACGACGAGAAGGCGATCGCGTAGTAATTGATAACAATCCAGAAATTATAGAAAACTGGCGAGTTGATCAAGTGCTGACCAGCGTTTTTGAGATGCCATCCTCACGACCAGCAAAAATTGAACCTTTGCTAGCTCGTAGACAAGAAATTCTTACCAAATCAAAGCTTACAAAAGCTGATAAGTCAGAATTGAAAGAATTAGAGGAGAAAATCGGTACTTTGCCGACCGCAGAAACTTCTGAAGATATCAAAGCGATGGACATCATTCGTCGTGCTGCCAAGTTATTAGAAAAATCTGGCGCGGAGGCAGTTGAGTGATTCGGATTCACAAGCCTAAAATGCCACCAGAAAAACTCGCAATAGATGGCAAACTAAAGCAACAAGAGCTTTGTAACTTGTATTCTCAAAATCCATCTCTCTATGAAACAGGGACAAAAAGGACACAAGCTGAAAAGAAGACAATTCAAAAGTTTAATTTTGCCTCCTCCATCTATGGACATCCAACAGTCAAACAAGAACTAATCAAAGCTCAACATAAAAAATGTTGTTTTTGTGAAAGCAAAATCGGTAGTGATGGAGATGTTGAACATTTTCGTCCTAAAGGAGCATATAAACAAGGACTTCGGCAATTACAGTACCCTGGTTACTATTGGCTTGCCTACGAATGGGACAATCTCTACCTTTGCTGTACAGGTTGCAACCAAAGGTATAAGCAAAACTTATTTCCATTACAAGATACAACTAAGCGAGCCTCTAATCATACGCACAGTATTGATGACGAACAACCGTTATTTATAGATATGGGAAAAGAAGAGCCAAGCGATTTTATTGGCTTCCGTGGTGAGTTTGCTTATGAAATTAATGGAAATCAAAGGGGAAAAATTGCAATTAAATCTCTTGGACTAAATTCTAAAGAAAGAGCAATTGTTGAGAAAAGACTTGAACATTTAGCAAGCTTGAAAATATTTGCCGATCTGGTAGACTTGGCTGCGTCAGAGCCTTCAAATATAGCATTACAAGATTTAGCTAAACAAGCAAAAGATATGCTAGATGCCGCAATACTTGACAATGCAGAATTCACGGCGGCAAACCGTTGTGCGATTGATTCAAAATTCCAGTATGTAATTGGATAGGTTGATCGCCTTCTCAACCAAAGATTGAGTTAAAGTTAAACTTGATGCACAAAGCCTGATCGCATATTTCACTCATCAAAATTCAACCATGAATATTACAGTCAAGCTTCGCCGCCAAACATCGCGTACTAGCGAACCCACCTATCAAACCTATCAAATCGAAGCCGATCGCGATCGCACTACTGTCCTTGATGCATTAATCAAAATCCAGAGCGAACAGGATGGATCGATCGGCTTTCGGCGCAACTGTCGGAATGCGATCTGTGGGTCTTGTGCAATGCGGATTAATGGGCGATCGGGTTTAGCTTGTCAGAAACATATCAGCGAAGTGATGCGCGATCGCGATACCGAATTAGTAATCGAACCGATGCAGAATCTTCCTGTGATCAAAGACTTGATCGTGGACATGACTAAGTTTTGGGATAATCTCGCCAAAGTCGATCCCTATGTCTCCACTGCATCACGACAAATTAGCAACACCGAATTTCTGCAAACTCCTGCTCAACGAGCCAAACTCCAAGCAGCAGCCAACTGCATTCTCTGCGGTTCTTGCTATTCCGAATGTAATTCTGCGGCAGTTAGCGATCGCTTTGTGGGACCTCATGCACTTGCCAAAGCATATCGGGTCATGGCAGATAATCGTGATGATCGAGCTGATGAACGAATCGAAAAATATAACGAGGCTGGCTTTGTCTGGGACTGCACGCGTTGCTATAACTGCAACGAAGTCTGTCCAGTGGAAGTACAACCCCTAGATCGAATTTCCCAAATTAAGCAAGAGATTCTTGCTAATCATGACTTGCCAGAATCCACCGCTCAGCGTCATCGGCACGCGATGGTTGATCTCGTTAAAGAAGATGGATGGATTGATGAGAGCAAATTTGGTGTACGCGTTGTCGGCGATAACTTCCGAGATTTAAAAGGATTACTAAGTATTTTTCCGCTCGGTATTCGCATGATTCTGCATGGCAAAATGCCTTATCCTTGGCAATTTCAAAAATCAGAAGGAGCGTTAGAAGCTAAAGCCTTGATTGAGGCGATCGCTAATGCAAAAAATCAAAAAATACCTGCGGACTCATAAAGGCGGCGAATGAGAGCGAGGATTTGGCGATCATAGAGAGGATCGATTGCCCAGCGTCCAATCAGTTGGTTCAAGGCTGGAGCAGTACCTCTAGCGACTAAATGGAATCTAGGTGCAACCGCAGGCTGAAATAATGGAGCATTACTGGCATAAGCTTTGAGATGCTGAATATGCGATCGCACACCGATGCGCTGATCGGTAAAACTTGCTCCTAATATATTTGTACCTGATACATTTGCCCCTGATACATTGGAGTTAGCGATCGCTGCACCGAGACTGGCGAAATTATTTTGCTCAGGTGCAATACTTTTACCAAAGCGTAAAAATCCTGTTTCAATGCACATTTGACAAAAAGCGATATCGTGATTTACGCCTTCGATCGCGGCTTCTTCTCGATATAAAAGTGGTAGATCGCCATAGTTAGTGAGCGCCGCCTCATTGTTGTTTTTGAGAAACATCAACATCTGCACTTCTGAAGTGTTGCCAAGCCCCATGATCTGATCGATTTGGCTGATAGATACTTTAAAGATGGTTTTGAGATAGAGAGTGCGGGTGGCACTATCCCAAACAACAGAAATATTCAACTCACGCAGGGCGATCGCCTGAACATAGACAATACTTTGATAGCGTAGACGGCATGAAAGCGGAATCTGGCTAAGATCAAAACCGAGGCGATCAACTAAATCCACAGGGACAAATACATTACCTGTAACTAAAATCCCTTTTTCTGCATAACTCTGAGCATTGAGATTGATATTAATCTCTGGATAAGTAACAGGCTTGATCACGGGCAGGCGATTGGCAGGACTGAATACAGGAATGGTAGTTGCATTTTCATTAGTCCACGATTGCAAGCCGTCAGCAATACCGATCGCATAATCACGTCGCCTTGTTTGCATAAGCAGCCGATCTTGAGAATTGTTTAAAAAATTTAATTCTAATAAAATCGAAGGAATTGAAACTTGACGACAAAAACTGAGGCTACCAATATTTGCGATCACATCAGCTTTCGCGCCGCGATTAGTTAACTCGGGCAACCGCTTAGTTAAAGCACCCGTAATGATTTCTGCTTGCCGTTTACGGATTGCATTATTGGTAATGTAATAAGCAGTCGATCCGCGTAATTCGGGAACACTAGTAGTATCCATATGCAACGACAAAGCGACATCTTGTCGAGTTGCTCTTGCATTTATCCAAGCGATCGCCTCAGCCAAATTCAAATCATCACTGGGTATCGCGATCGCCAAGCCACGCGA
The DNA here is from genome assembly GCA_025356295.1 of Cyanobacteriota bacterium. Lineage (GTDB taxonomy): Bacteria > Cyanobacteriota > Cyanobacteriia > Pseudanabaenales > Pseudanabaenaceae > Pseudanabaena. Next base: position 15,111 of record JANXUJ010000125.1, on the reverse strand, counting down.
TCGCAACTCCGCAATCAACAAATCTCGCGTGGCGACTAATTCGGGGGTTTCACCTGCCATCTCGCTGAGATCGCGAAACGAACTCTCAAAATCACCGTGACCTGCGGAAATAAATATTTTGCTCATATCTCTATCTCTGAGTCAATTTCAATAAGCAAAAAAGTCTTCGTAAGTCTATCAGCTTTTGTCCAGTTTACGTTCTCCATTTACGATATGCTGATCTATCTGGGCGGGAACCACCAAAATCAAAAATCATGAAAAAAAGAGTCAACCTTACTTTCCCAAAACGAGCGATTAGCATTCCGATCACTTATCGGCTTGCCAAAGATTTTAATATTGCCGCAAATATCATTCGCGCCCAAGTTGCTCCAAATAAAGTTGGCAAGATGGTACTAGAGCTATCAGGCGATATTGACCAACTCGAAGAAGCAATGGACTGGATGCGATCGCAAGATATCGAGGTTTCATTACATGGTCGTGAAATTGTGATTGACGATACGGCCTGTGTCGATTGTGGCTTATGCACAGGCGTATGCCCCACCGAAGCGCTTACCCTCGATCCGAAGACTTTTCAGCTTAACTTTTTGCGATCGCGTTGTGTTGTTTGTGAGCAATGTATTACGGCTTGTCCTGTCAACGCGATTTCGATCAACCTATAAATAAATTGCTCAAAAATAGAGAGCTTCGGGTTCTCTTGACTTTTTGGTGGATTTCTGGCGATTTTTTGCAAGAAAGCGCATATAATGATACAAAAAGTAACAATTTTTCATAAACAATTTAACCCATTAAACTTTTGAGTTATAACTCATGCATTTTGAGTTTTTTTCGCTAGAAATTATCCAAGAATGGACGCAACAGTACGGATATTGGCTAATATTTTTTGGCATCATGTTAGAAAATGCTGGCATCCCATTGCCTGGGGAAACCATTACTCTAGTCGGTGGATTTTTGGCAGGAAATGGCGAGTTGCGCTATCCACTAGTTTTACTGTCTGTTGTAGCTGGTGCAATTTTAGGTGATACTGCGGGCTATTGGTTAGGGCGCTGGGGCGGCTTACCAGCATTAGAAAAAATTGGCAAATTATTTCGGATGCCCACCGATGAGATTGCGATCGCCCGCGAAAAATTTCGCGGCAGTGCTGATCGCGCGGTTTTTTTTGGAAGATTTATCGCAATTTTACGAATCTTTGCGGGACCAATGGCAGGTTTAACAGGTATGCCTTACTCGCGATTCTTACTTTTTAATTCTACAGGCGCATTAGTTTGGGGTGCGGTCACTACGGGCATTGCTTACTTTGCGGGTACTTTGATTCCACTAGAAACATTGGTGTCTGGCGTGGTGAGTGTAAGCTCAATCATCGTTGGTTGTGTAGTGCTGTGGTTTGCCTCACCACCCGCATTTCGCTGGCTCCAGCATAGGTTTAGTCTAAATAAAAAGTCCCAAGACTCTAAAACCAGTCAGCCACATCTCCCATCCACTCAAGAATCTGCTGTCATAATGCCAATTGCTGAAGAAAAATTAATGATCAAAAAAGATTAATTAAAAGCCTAGCCTAACGCAGCTTTTAATTAAAAAGCAGGGCTACTAAATAACAGCCCTGCTTTTTATTTATTTTTTATTTACGGAGAGAGAGGGATTCGAACCCTCGGTTACTTTCGCAACATTCGATTTCAAGTCGAACGCATTCGACCACTCTGCCATCTCTCCGTTTGCTATTCTAAAGCATAGTTACACTTAACACAAACAAAAAAGCCAAAAAATAAAGGCTCGCAATGCGAGCCTTTATTTTTTGGCTTAATTATCTATGCTTTAACCGCAGACATTGACAAGGTGTAATAGCCTAGCTGATTAGGAACTCTCTCCCATTTACCATCGAGCTTGCCTTTAGACAAGTTCTTGGTGACGCGATCTTTAGCTTGGCGGAAATTCTCAACTGAGAGATCACCATACAAAGCCTTGACAACACTATCAGCATTCACAAATTCGCCCTTGCGTTCTTGCAAAACCTTCTCGATCGCGTCAGTCAAAGTATTGCCCTGATAGAGAGGACGCATGACCAGAGAACTCATCCGACCCGACTTCTTCGGCTGAGCAGACTTAGTTACGACTAGATCAGCCTTTTTTGAGGTTTTAGGAGATACTTTGACCGAAGGAGCCACAACTTTAGCGGCTTTGGGAGCTTTAATCGACTTGGCGACTTTAGGAGTTTTGGCAACTTTGGGAGCTTTAGCGGTTTTGACAACAATAGCTTCAGCTTTTGCTGATGCTGCACCTCTTCCTCTCTTGATGGTGGAGGTAGGAACTGTTTTCAAGTTTTCTAGAGAGAGTGTGTAGTAACCAAGTTGAGTAGGAACGCGCTTCCATCTGTTTTCACCTTTGCCCTTAGACAGATTTTTGGTGACGCGCTCTTTAGCGACTCTGAAGACAGTCTCTTCAAGTTCACCATAAAGGATACCGACTACATCATCAGCATTGACTGCTTGACCTTGTCGTTCATGCAAAATCTTTTCGATCGCTTCGGTCAGGGTGAGTCCTTCATAGGAAGGACGCATTGTCAAAGAACCACGGCGATGTCCTCTTCCTCTTCCTTTGGCAGCAGGTGTGGCGATAGGAGCTACTTCTGGCTTAGCGATCGCTTTCGGTTTACGACCTCTGGTTGGGGTAGGTGGAACTTCAGCAACTACAGGAGCAACATCATCAATAACCACGGGTGCGGCAACAGCTTCTTTCTTTTTGCCTTTAGCTTTAGGAGCTTCAGCAGGCAAGCTTCCTAGTAATGCTTCAACATGCTCGAGTTGAGCCTTTGCTTGAGCAACTTTATCTTCATACTCAGCGAGAAAACCTTGCAAATGGCTCTGCAAAGCTAATAGAGACGCGCCAAAACCGTCTGGCTGTAAACTTACAGGAATATCTATACTCATACGATGCAAACCAAAGAGATAATAATGATGGATTAATTAGTTAACTTCTTCATACTTTTTCTGATGATAGAAGAAACACATCATTTTGTTCTATCACGTTTTGAGAGAACTCGCAATAGTTTAGAAAGAATTCTCACCATTAACTACTTTGGTAGTGATTTTTTATCTATTATTTTAGGAAATGTTCTAGGAGAGAGAGGGTGCATAGCACCCTCTCTCTAGTTATTTCTTTAGCTCTAGGAGGAATTTCGCCTCAGCCGCGCGATCGCTATTGGGATATCTCTCTAGCAAGCTTTGTAAATAGCGTGGTTGCTCACTGAGAAAGAAGCTGGAAAACAGCAAGTCATCGGTGTATTGACTCTGAGGAAATCTGACCTGTAACTCAGTGATAACGCCATCAATCCGACGTTGATAGTCAGTTTGGATGGTCTTTTGTAAAAGATCATAATCTTGATAAGAGTAGCTGCGTTTGTTGGTTTTGATTTGGCGATATTGCTTAGTCGTGGTCACTCCTGCGGGGGGATGGATACGTTGGGTTTCTGAGGAAGTGTGGTTTTCCCACTGCGAGAGCAAGGTCATGGCGACCATATAGAGCGCTTTTTCGCGAATAGCGGGAGAGATGCTACTGTCATCGAGCAAGCTTTGATAGAGGGAGAGAGCGATCGCATTTTGACTACCACCTTGATATTTAGCCAAAATCTCGGCACTACTGCGTTTTGATTCATCGCATACCCACCATTCTCGACAATTCCAGTCGGTTGGCAACCGATAAGCTCGGATACCACCCCAGATTGGTAGATAGCCATTTTTCCATCCGCTCATCCCCGCCCAGTCTGAAGCGATCTGATATCGGGCTTCGGGAGTACCTTCGATTTGCCATTGACGCAATTTTTGCCAACGCAGCTTTTGTTCATTTAGCAAGGCTTGAGATTCTTTTTTAAAGTCTTCAACCCGATTATCCTCTCGCCACCATCGACCTTGCGGATAGTAATAGGCTTCGAGAATGCGATCAGGCGTAGCTGCGAGTTTTATATTTGCCGATATCTCTAGAGCTTTGGCATAGTCATGTGATCGCGCGTATTGAATGGCGATCGCATATTGTAAAAACGGAGCAAAGGATTGATTTTCAGGCTCTTGGAGGAGAGTTTGCATCTGCTCAATGGACAGACCGACATCAAGTAAAGTGCGAATATGTGGGAAGGCAAGATAAAGAGCATCGCGATCGCCCATTGGTTTCGCCATGATTTTGATCCAGAGGCGCATGGCTCCCACAATGTCGTTATTGTCTTGCAAACTCATTGCGAGGAAGTAATTGGCATCATCTGCACCCGAATGATCAGGATAACTTTTTAGCCAATCTTGCCAAGCATTTAGTCGCTCTGCCTCAGTGCGTTTAGCATTGCGATCAAGGATGTTTTGAGGGCGAGGCTGACCATCAAAATAAGAGCGTCCTGTCAAATCGCCATATTCACGACAAGCGATCGCAAATTTTGATTGTGGATATTTCTCGACCATTCCCAACAGCAAGTAGTAGGCGTAGTCGCCTTTTCGGCCATAATTTTCGTAGCTGACAATCTTAGAGAGTGAATAAAGCTGCGACAAATCGTTATTTAAAATATTTTTGAGGAGTTCTGTCCCTTGCATGTCTCCATGTCGATCTAGTTCGGCGATCGCCCACATGCGATCATTCGCATCGGGTTGGTTGGCTAATGCGCGAAAGAAGGAACGCCCAAAGTCTGTAATCTCTCCCGCTTTGGTTGCACCGAGGCGCTCAACCAAGATGTTTTCTTGAGCATCACCAGATAATTTTTGATAGATAGCGATCGCTGCTTTTATCTGGTCATCGGTTGGTTTTTGTAATGACTCAAAGCGCACCCATTCTGATAGTCCATCAAAATTCTTGTCTTTCTCATAGGCAGTTTTGCCATACACAGCGTCATAGCCTAGCAATCTAGTCAAAAATTCTAAATTAAATTGACTGTAATATTGCGGAGAATTTTTAGGCTCAAGATTTGACTTCGCTAAACTAATTAATTCCGCGCGTAGTTTGGGATCATCTAAGCCAAATTCTTTTTCCCAGTCCTTACTTGTCGCATCTGATTCATAAGGCGCGACATCATACAAATTTGGATAAGTCATCCGCCGTTGAATCTGTCCGCGCAACCATAGGGTCGTGTAGGGCTTACCGAGACTGCGAATACCTTCCAGTCCATACTTCTGTCTAGTTACATCACGCGATCGCGCATAGTAACTAAGTAAGGGATACGCTTTAGCTCCATAGCGTTTCCAGACAGGATTTACCACAGGGTCTTTTCCCCATTTGGCGACAATCATATCTTGGCGCACTGCTTGAACGATTTCTTGCCATTGTGGATCGAAGCGTAAGCGATCGCGCAAAATATCATCAATTTCTAATTGTGAAATTTCTTGCGGACTGAAGGAATCAGCAAGCTTCGACATTTCCGTAGGACTAGGGATTTTGACAGTGCGTGATTGAAAGACTTCTGTCGCCTTGATTGCGACACCAAATGATAAAACCGTGGCGAATACAGACAGTATATATAGATGTCGCTTTTGCATATTTAGTCTCTAAAGTTGGTAACCTGAAAGAAGTTTAGGTAAGCTAACCGCGCACTGAAGTGAGGGAGCTTTCGCCAACCGCGCACAACAACACAGAATCTTGTAGTAGCCCTGAGACATTCTTACTCAAAGAGCAAGCCAATCCCGAACCTCTAGGCTTGCTTACAAAAGCCCCAATAACTGCAATATTCAGCGCACCATTAAGATCAGCATCACCAGCCCAACCACAATGCCCACACTTAAAAGTCTTACCACTTCGATAGGAACTACCCTTTACAGGATGGACATGGTGGCAGCTATGACACATTTGACTGGTATAGGCAGGATTAACTTTAATTAAGCTAACTCCTGCCTGAATAGCCTTGTATTCAAGGAATTGACGCAACTGGTAAAAAGCCCAACTATTAGAGCGTCTTCGCTCAGTTTTGCTTCTAGACTTTTGATTAGTGCGTTCCCTGATACCAGTCAATTCCTCAATTGCGATAACCGCATTATCGGACTTAGCCTTATTAACAATGGTGCGACTGATTGAATGGTTTAACCATGCTTGATAGCGCTGCTCCCTGCCCGATAGTCGTTTCAAGATCTGCCTCGCTCTTCTGCGAGTAGACCTTGTACCTTTCGAGGCTTTCTGTTGGAGCGATGCTCTTACTCTGGAAAACTTATCTCTAACTCGTTGAATGGTTTCGCCACTCCATGAATCACCATCACTGGTAACCGCGATATCCCTTCTACCCAAATCAACACCGATTACGATTTCAGAATCACTTAGCTCTGGTACATCGTCTTTGACTTGAATATGGATATAGTAATTACCATCTTTGTGCAAGCAAAGCGTAGCGGAAGTTGGCTTTCTGCCTTTAAGCTTACCTTTCTGATAATTACCAGCATCCATCTTGATATGTTGTCTACCGCCAATCAAAGTAATGCTTGCAGTCCAGTCTTTTTCTCGGAAATCAAAAATACGAGCATCATAATCAATGCTTGTAGGTTTAAATTCTTTGACTAAAGACTTTTTCTGCTTAGCGGTTTTGCGATTAGCAGAAACCCTAGCAATGGCACGAATAGCCAAGTTTGCAGACAAGCCAAATAACTCTCGCACTGCATAGTAAATCAGTGTTTGAATCCTAACCGCATTGGTTAGTTTTGGGTCAATTGTATTATTGATATGATTGCAAGCATTAGCAAAACCAGCCAAAGTAGCTTCAATTTGAGAAGCTTGTTCTTTGGTTGGTTGCAACTTACAAACTATCGTTAATACTTGTTTCATGTTTAATATTATATCACTACAGTGATTGACTATAGCTAAGGTTTTTACTGGCGGTTGAAACCGCCGTTCGCTTACCTCCCTGCACTAAAGTGCTGGGCTTCTCGCGTATCGTGTTATCTTTTGTGAGGTGGGTATGTGATTTGGGTGAGACAGATATACTTCTCAGCAATTTGTAACAAAATTTAGATTAAAAAAAGCTCTCCGATCGGAGAGCTTTTTTAATACTCCTTGAGGATTACTTTTTTAATCTAGATACCCAAACGTTGATAGATTTGATCGAGATTTTTGAGATGTTTATTAGGATCGAAACAAGCTTCTAGTTCTGTATCTGATAAAGTCGATCGCACAGTTTCGTCTTCATTAATTAGCTTGCGGAAATCACCTTCAGGTTTATTCCATGCTAGATGAGCGGCTTTCTGCACGATCGCATAACTATCTTCGCGGCTCAAGCCTTTACTGACTAGAGTTAGTAATACTTGCTGACTAAATACCACACCACCATAGCAATAGAGATTGCGCTCCATGTTGTGAGTATGCACCAACAGATTTTTGACTAAATCTGTGATCTCGACCAGCATGAAATGGGTGAGAATACAGCCATCAGGTAAAAGTACGCGTTCGGCAGCACTATGAGAAATGTCGCGCTCATGCCAGAGAGCCACATTTTCGAGAGCAGTCGTTGCGTAGCCACGCAATAACCTCGCCATTCCTGTCAACCGCTCAGAACGGATCGGATTGCGCTTGTGAGGCATTGCCGATGAGCCTTTCTGCCCCTTTGAGAAATACTCTTCAACTTCAAGAACATCGGTACGTTGCAGATTACGAATCTCAACGGCGAAGCGCTCAATTGATGCGCCGATCAGTGCTAACACTTGCGAATATTCGGCATGGCGATCGCGCGAGATTACTTGAGTCGAGGCACAGTCAGGTTGTAGTCCCAATTTTTGACAGGCGATCGCTTCAATGCGCGGATCGACATTGGCATATGTCCCGACTGCGCCTGATATTTTGCCGACCGCAATATTTTTGCTCAAGGACAATAGGCGATCGCGATGGCGCAACATTTCGGCTAACCAGCCAGCCAACTTAAAGCCAAAGGTAATCGGTTCTGCATGAATGCCATGGGTGCGCCCAGACATGATTGTGTAGCGATGCTGCTGTGCTTGGTAGCGGATGGCTTGGATCGCTGACTCTAGCTGCGCTTGGATCAGTTCTAAACTATCGACTAGCTGAACTGCCAGTGCAGTATCCAGTACATCTGAACTTGTCAAACCAAGATGAATATAGCGACCTGCATCACCGACATATTCATTTACATTGGTCAAAAACGCGATCATGTCGTGTTTGACCGTTAATTCAATTTCATTGACGCGATCGGTATCGAAATTTGCTTTCGCCTTTATTTCTTCGACAGCATCGGCAGGGATATAGCCTAATTCTGCCTGTGCTTCACAAACGGCAACCTCAACTTGCAACCAAGTCTGGTATTTGTGCCGATCTGTCCATAACCGACCCATTTCGGGTAACGTGTAGCGTTCTATCAAGACTTACGCTCTTGGAATAATCACAATTTGTAATCATAGCAATAAAAAGCCTCGTGAAGCAAAGCTTTTTACTGCATCTTTTTCATTGCATCATTGTCAAGATACCTTGTTGACCAAGCAACATCTCGCGCAACAGACTAAAAATCCCCACGCTGATCACAGGCGAGATATCAATACCACCAATTGGTGGGATCAGCTTACGCAGCACAAATAATAACGGCTCAGTTGGCAAAGTAATCAGAATATAGGGAAATTGCTTAAGAGGAATTTGCGGATACCAAGTCATGATGATCCGAAATATATACATCAGGATAAATAATCCCAGAATAATATTGAGAGCAAGAGTGCTAATTGCGATCGCGTCCACGACAGTAACCAATTTCTAAAAACTTAATTGTGATTGATCCTAACAGTTTTGCTAACTTTTGCGATGGTTAGGTATTGAGCAAGTGGCATAATGATAGATGGACAATTATTAGAATCTGTAATATTGTCTACAAAATTTTTTTACAAAATTTTCGATCAACTCCTCCCAAACCAAACTGCAAATTAAACTCTAAATTATAAAGTTCATGGCTAGCATTCCTTCTTTAACTGGTACTGAAATTCGCGCGAAGTTTCTCAAATTCTTTGAGGAGCGCGGTCATAAAGTGATGCCTAGTGCCTCACTCATCCCCGCCGACCCGACTGTACTACTGACGATCGCAGGAATGCTGCCTTTTAAGCCCATATTTTTAGGACAGCAAGAGCCAGAAGTACCACGTGCCACCACTTCCCAAAAATGTATTCGCACCAATGACATCGAGAATGTTGGTCGCACTGCGCGTCATCATACATTTTTTGAGATGCTGGGAAACTTTAGCTTTGGTGATTATTTTAAAAAAGAAGCGATCGCTTGGGGATGGGAACTAGTAACTCAAGTTTTTCAACTGCCGAGCGATCGCTTGGTTGTGAGTGTATTTCATACTGACGAAGATGCGTTTGCGATTTGGCGTGATGCGATCGGCATTCCTGCTCATCGTATCCAGCGCATGGGCGATGATAATTTTTGGGCTTCAGGAGCAACAGGACCTTGTGGACCTTGCTCAGAGATATTTTATGATTTCCATCCTGAGTTGGGAGATGAGAGGATTGATTTAGAAGATGATTCCCGCTTCTTGGAGATTTACAACTTAGTCTTCATGGAATTAAATCGTGATGCTGATGGCAATCTCACGCCTTTAAAAAAGCAAAATATTGATACAGGATTGGGGCTAGAACGCATGGCGCAAGTTTTGCAAGGCGTTCCCAATAATTATGAGACCGATCTAATTTTCCCGATCATCAAAAAAGCCGCTGATATTGCTGGGATTGACTATCACCAGAGTGATGAAAAAGTAAAGACTTCACTCAAAGTGATCGGTGATCATGTGCGTGCAGTTGTGCATATGATCGCTGACGGAATTAACGCGTCTAATGTCGGACGTGGCTATGTATTGCGCCGTCTCTTACGGCGAGTGGTGAGGCATGGGCGGTTGATTGGCATCTCGGGTACATTTGCTTCCGAAGTTGCAGAGGTCGCGATCGCACTTTCGGCTTACCCTAACACTTGCGAAAGAGCAAAATTAATTAAAGAAGAAATTCATCTCGAAGAAGTGCGCTTCTTGCAAACCCTAGAGCGCGGTGAGAAACTGCTCGAAGAAATCCTCACCAAAGCTGAGACCCAATCTATCAAAACTCAGTTTGGCAAAATAATTTTGGGTCTAGATGCTTTCACTCTCTATGATACTTACGGCTTCCCATTAGAACTAACTCAAGAGATCGCCGAAGAACAAGGCTTTACGGTTGACGCGATCGGCTTTGAAGCCGAAATGAGAAAGCAACAAGAGAGATCGCAAGCGGCTCATGAAGATATTGACTTGATGTCGAAAGATAACTGGGCAAATATGGCAACTAAACTCGGTAGCACTGAGTTTGTTGGCTATGCTGAACTGAGTATTACTGCCACTATCAAAGCAATTCTAGTCAACGGCGAACTTGTAAAAACCGCGATCGCAGGCAACAAAGTCCAAATCGTATTAGACCGCACGCCTTTCTATGCCGAGTCAGGTGGTCAGGTTGGGGATACAGGTTATATTGCCATCGGTGAAGCGATCGCTAAGATTACTGATGTCCAAAAACAAGCTAATTTATTTATTCATATTGGTCAAATCGAGCGTGGCGAGATGGCTGTGGGCGATGCTGTTAATGCTCAAATCGAGATGTCAGAACGCCGCCGTATTCAATCCCATCACACAGCCACGCATTTATTGCAAGCTGCACTCAAAAAAATTGTTGATCCCAATGTCTCTCAAGCAGGTTCATTAGTCGATCGCGATCGCTTACGTTTTGACTTTAATCTCAATCGCAGTATTAGTGCTGAAGAAATACATCAACTGGAACTGCAAATCAATAACTGGATCGCCGAATCTCACGATTCGACCATTGAGGTAGTACCGATCGCGGTTGCCAAAGCTAAAGGGGCGATCGCTATGTTTGGTGAAAAATATGGCGCAGAAGTCCGCGTCATCGATATCCCTAATGTATCGATGGAACTATGCGGCGGTACACATGTTAAGAACACTAGCGAAATTGGTTTGTTTAAAATCACTTCTGAAACAGGTGTCGCCGCAGGTATTCGCCGTATCGAAGCGATCGCAGGTCAAGCCGTTTTGGAATACCTCACCCTGCGCGACAATATCACCAAAGACTTAAGCGATCGCTTTAAAATCAAGCCCGAAGAAATCAGCGATCGGATTACAGGACTGCAAAATGAGTTAAAGAACTCGCAGAAGGAAGTAGAAACACTAAAGCAGGAATTAGCACTCGTCAAAGCGGATACGCTGCTCCCTAAAGCCGAGTCCGTGGGTGAGTTTAAAATTCTGATTGCTCAGCTGCCAGACATCGAGCCTGAAGCACTCAAAGCAGCGGCCGAAAAGCTCTCAGCAAAACTAGGTCACAGTGCAGTCGTGCTGGGTTCTTTTACTGATGATGGCAAAGTTACGCTGGTGGCAGCATTTAGTAAAGAGGTGAATGCAAAAGGCTTGCAAGCAGGTAAATTTATTGGCGCGATCGCCAAAATCTGCGGCGGTGGCGGTGGCGGTCGCCCCAATCTCGCCCAAGCAGGTGGCAAAGACGCGAGTAAGTTGCCCGAAGCATTGGCAGTGGCTGAAGCTCAGTTAAAATCTGCACTTGTTTAGAGTCATCGACGCGCTTCGCGCGCCGATGACTAACTCAAAATTATTTGTTTTTGTTCTTCTAGCGCTAACTTAATGCGATCGCATTCTTGACTAAACCTAGCTTCTAGCACTAATAACTCTTTAGATGGACAAGCGATCGCGTTATTAACCACCTTCTTTTCCAAATCTCTACAAATATCAGCGAGATTTGTCGCGCCCAGAGAAGCACTTGAAGACTTGAGAGAATGACTGCCTATTTGCAGAGAGGATGCATCTTGGTTTCTAATTCCATTAACTACCATTGCCTGAAATTTAGGCAAATCTTGTAGATAAAAATCAATTAAAGACACAATTATAGGTGAGTTTTTTTGTGAGCCGATCATTATTTGCAAATCTTGAAAAATCTGCATATCAATTGACTGCTGCTCTTGTGCATCCTCCATAATATTTTTTGTCTCAATAGTTTCCATAGTAGTTTTGACAATATCCGCAGATTGATAATTTAATAAAGTTTCGACTAACTCATTCATCCTGATCGGTTTAGAAATACATTCGTCTATTCCAGCTTTAATAAAGTTTTGGCGATCGCCTTGCATCACACTTGCGGTGACCGCCACAATTCGCATTGATTGAGATAAGTTTCTACTGCGAATTATCTGGGTCGCTTCAATCCCACTCATTTTAGGCATCTGAATATCCATTAAAATTAGATCATAATCACAGCGATCAACTGCCTCAATTACCTCAATTCCATCGTTAACAATATCACAATCATAACCAAGCTGTTCTAACATCAATTCTATTAGTTGCTGGTTGATGAAATTATCTTCGGCAACTAATATTTTTAAAGGAAACTGGCTAGCTAAATTAGAATGAAACAACTCTAAATTTGACTCTAGATAACCTCTAGAAACAGTAGTTTTTGGGGACTCATCAAAAAATTCTAAAAATACTGATGACACAATCACAGTGAAGTAGAAACTAGAGCCAGATGTATTATAAATGTCTTGAGATCGCTCTAACCAATTAGGCGGTGCACTATCACCCACATTCCCAAAACTCTCTACCCAAATTGTCCCACCCATGAGATTTGTAAGTTGTTTACAAATGGCAAGTCCTAGCCCTGTACCACCATAGTTGCGGGTTGTAGAAGTATCTACCTGAGTAAAAGCTTGAAATAAATGAGCTATACGATCTTTAGGGATACCAATACCTGAGTCACGAATTAAAAATAGAAGTTCATACTTTTTGTCTTTAGATATACCTTCAATACTTGTCTCAGACTTTTCATTAGGTGGCGCATTTAGTAAAGCAGATGCAGTTATACTCAGATGCACTTTACCTTTTTGAGTGAATTTGATTGCATTACCAATTAAGTTAATCAAAATTTGACGAAGGCGAGTCACATCACTAACAATTATTGTCGGCACAATGGAATCAATTTCATAACTTAAATCAACGCTTTTCTCTGCTGCTTTGATATTTAGTAATACCAATACTTCTTCAACACAACTTTGCAACTCAAATGGATGTTGTTCTAAATCTAATTTTCCTGACTCTATTTTAGAAAAATCTAAAATGTCATTAATAATCTTTAAAAGCTCTTCCCCACTATTACGCACAATTTTCGCGAAGTTATGCTGTTTATTATTTAGGTGTGTATCTAGCAGCAGATTTGCCATCCCGATTATTCCGTTCATTGGCGTACGAATTTCATGACTCACCATTGCTAAGAAGTCACTTTTTGCTTGATTGGCAAGTTCAGCTTCACGTCTTGCCGTCTCTAAGTCCATATTTTGAAGAGCTAGTTGTGAAGTTCTTCTTTTGACCCTTTCTTCTAACTCTAAAACCAGACTTTGATAGCGTTTTTCACTTTCTCTTAGAGCGATTTCTGTACTACGGCGTTCTAAAATCTCTGTTTCTAAAGTTTGATTGACTTGGATAAGTTGCTCAGCACTTGGCATTGCTAGCGCTACGGGAATTATAGAAACTAGCTCAAATGCAGTATATATAGAAATAATCGCCGTAAGTGCTTTTAATAATCCTGAGAGCCAATAAACAGGGTACCAAAGCGTCCAAATCTCCATGACATGGGTTATGCCGCAAGCTGTGATAAAAGCCCCAAAAAGTAAAGACACTTTCTTAAATGCTTCGACCTCATGGCGGTTATGCACAAAGTAGAACAGCATAATCGGAATTGAAAAATAGGCGATCGCAATCAATCCATCCGCTAAAACATGCAACCCCACTAAGTTTGTCTGCCAAAGGTAGCAGTGACCATGAGGTATGAAACCATTGGTTTCGAGTAACTGCAAAATTTTCTTTAGCATAGATAGACCACCCTATACTTAGTATTCAGATTAGTCTATGTTATCTAATTATATTTTAATAACTCCAAACAGGTGAAACCTATGCTGACAAATATTAAGATGTTGCTTCAAGCCTGTAAAAAACTATCTATTGAATATGAGATTTTGCATCCCAATCAAAATCTCGTCAAAGTTAAAATCAGCGATCGCAATAATATTCGGAATTACTACTTCACAAACTACTCAACACCTTTAATTTCGCAATCAATCGCCGAAATTTTTAAAGATAAGCAATATTTTTATCAAGTCTTTCAAAGTGTAGTCAAGATGCCGCGCACCCGCTCTTTTATTTCTCCTTATTGCGATAAAAAATATATAGAATATTTGGAATTTCCTAGTGTTAGTGAAATCATTACGGAAATCCAAAGAGATTTTAATTTGCCAGTTATTATTAAAAGAAATCGCGGATCAGGTGGTAACAATGTTTTTAAATGCTGCGATCTACTGCAAGTACAAAATGCGATAGAAACTATATTTAATGTGAACTTTAAAAACTATGACTACATCGCTCTAGCGCAAGAGCCGATTGATATTATCAAAGAGTATCGCTGCGTTTGTTTAAATCAAGAACAAATAATCTTGTATGAAAAAGATATTTCGCAAGCAGAGTTTACAGGTAATCTCAGTCCTTTACATTGGGAAGGTGCGATCGCCAAACAAGTAAGCGATCGCCAAACCATTGAAGCAATCAATAAATTTATCAGACCGATTTTCCAGAAGATGCCGATTGTCTATGTTGGTCTCGATATAGCCTTAGACGATCGCCAAAATTATTGGCTGATTGAGGCAAATTCGCACCCAAATTTTGATATCTTTATTCGTGACAATGGAGAAAAAGCAGTTGTGGGACTTTTTGAAAATATCTTACGATATTTACAAACTCAAGCCCAAACATAACAAAAGGGTCGCAATGCGACCCTTTTGTTATGTTTGGCTGACATCAAAAACTACATCAAGCCAATTTGAGAAAGAATGCCATGACCAGTGATAAATTCAGTTCCTAGACCGATGACGAAGCCTAGCATTGCGAGGCGACCATTCCATGTCTCAGCGAAGTTGTTAAAACCAAATTTAGGGTCTGTAGTGTTTTCCATTTCAATATTCTCCTTGTGGTTTAACTGTGAAGTAAAAGTTAGAAATCTTTGTCTGTCTTAATATTACTTCATATTTTTTAATGCGCCATACCACGGAAGGTATATTCAAAATCAGAAACGAGTTGCGGCGCGAAGC